>DOCA01000189.1 GCA_003503995.1 Holosporales bacterium | reverse complement strand
AAAGGAGCTTAAAGATGAAAAGTAGAATAATGCTGGCTTGTATTTGTGCCACAAGTTTGAATGCCGCGACAGAAATGAACGAAAATAAGGTCTTGAATTTCACTGTTAGTAATACAGGACTCACCCGTATTTCCATTGAGAATGATGTTATTAAGGATATGTTTGTCTATCCAGGAGGTGTTGAGGAGAGTATTTATCCGCATAAGTCAGGACATATCTTTCTTGCCCCTGCTGGTGTGAGTGGACCTATTTTTCTGACGGTCATTTCTAGTGATGGTGTAACGCAAGATTTAAAACTTAGCTTGTCGAGTAAAACACCAACGCCTCTTATTTTAAAACGCAAGGAATCCCCTAATGCTTCTAAAGAACAAATGGAGCGTTGGTTGTCTGTTGCGCTTCTTGGAGAGATTCCAAGGGGATTTAAACGAGAAAGTCCTAAAAAAGATAAGCGTGTCACGGAAAAGGCAACAGCCCGTGAATTTGATCGTTTTTCCAATGGCCATTATAATATTGCCCTTTGTCAGGTGGTTTCCAAATCATCAGAGCCCATTTCCCTATTAGCAGACCTTTTTGTTGATCCCAACGAAGGCGGTCGTCTTTCTGAAAACACCCTTGCTCCTTATGGGAGCACAAACCTCGTCATTATTTCAAAAAAGGAGAAATAAAATGAAAAAAAACTTCAAAAAATTAACGAGCTATTTAAACAAAAAAGGCACGGGAGCTTATTTATCTCTTCTAGGCGTTTTATATTTTTCGGCTACGGCTGAAGCTAGCCAACTCGCAGACTTGGATGCAGCTTCTAAATCAGCCGTTGCTGTTATTGATGGTCCACTGGGATATATCGGGACATTTGTTGGAACTGGAATAGGTCTGTGGGGAGCGCTGCAAAAGGGGTCTTTGATTTTAGGAGCGTGTGTATTGATCATTGCAGGGGCGTTCGTTTGGAATCTTGACATGCTTCAAGCGCGTTTTATGGGGTCTTAAGATGAAAAGATTTTCAGAGTTCTTTAAAAAGGGTCCTGCTGATTCAGGCCCTTTGGTTAGAAAGAAACAGATCATTATAATCGTTATGGGTCTTACTGTTGTCTGTGGCTCAGTCTTTTTCTTACAGGCGGGGGTTAAAAAAGTAACCCGTGTTGAGAAGAAAGTTCAAAAAGCGAAGAAGACGGTTATTGGTGATGTTGTTGATGCTCGCGATATTTGGGCTGCTCGTCTTGAAGGACAAGTTCTAAAGATGGCGGAAGTTGCCCAGAACTTTAAAACACAAAATGAGCTTCAAGAAAAAAGACTAAAAACCCTTGAGGATGCCCTTATGGCTCAAGAAAGGGGCAAGTCTAAACCTAATCCTACAGTGAAGGACAAGTCTCTTGGAAAAACAGTCCAATCAGCAGGATTTAATTCATCTGGCTTTAAAGCGCCTATGAGACCACAAACGGGGACTTTAGGGAATACATTTCCAAGTGGAGGGACAAACTCACCATCAGGCCAGCCTGTTAGACCTTTTAAGAAAATTCTTCATTTTAGCGTTGGGTCGGAGGATAACTTTCACCATGCCAATGATTATGTTGTAGCGGGGACTTATGTCAAAGCTGTTACCACCTCAAAGCTTGTTGTTTCAACGTCTGTTGCCACCCAAGGAAACCCTCAACCCATTATTATGCGTTTAGCCGATCACGGGAATCAACCTCGCGGATGGAAATCACGCCTTAAGGACGCTGTGATGATTGGAAGTTGTTACGGGGATATTTCATCAGAGCGCGCCATGTGTCGCATTCATTCTCTTTCTTTTATAGAAGCTAGTGGTCGCAAAATAGAAAAGAAGGTTGAAGGGTGGATTTTTGGAGAAGATGGTGGCGCGGGACTTCGTGGAAAAGTTGTAGATAAAGCTGGCAAAGTTGTTCGAGAGGCCTTTGTGGCTGGCATGTTATCTGGACTGGGTGATTTTTTTAAAAGTTCTGCACAGAGCTCCGTTTTTCCTGTTAGCCCTTTTGGTCAAACCAACGCCTTAAAAACAGATGATGTCTTAAAAAGTGGAGCTGCACAAGGCGCTTCTAATGCTCTTGAAAAGTTAGCTGATTTTAGCATTAAGCGTGCGGAGAACATGAGTCCTGTTCTTGTTGTGCATCCTGGACGTGTTGTGGATATTGTCTTTAAGAAAGGCTTTGATCTAAAAAGTCTGACAGCATCGCCTTTGCGTGCTGTTAGCACATCATCAAATTCTTCGGGAGGAAATTAAAATGAAGAAAATACTAGCACTTGTTTCGTTGGTTTCATTAACGGCTTGTTCAACCTATCAGGAGAGTTTTGACTGCCCTGTTGGGGAAGGAGTGCGTTGCGCCTCTATGTCGACTATCAACACTAAAATGGATAAGAATGAAATTGTCTTAGAGCTCGATCAACCCCTTCAAGAGAGCACCTATTTTGGAAGTGATTTTAGGGTAGGGGCTGTGTATTAAAAATGATTAGGGAGCTCAATCAAAAAATTTCCTCTTTCTTTGGGGAAGGATCGCAAGGTGTTAATACAGATCATATTCCATTGAGTTTCATGAAGGTTACTGTGGATAAATTTTGGAAGTATCTCCCTTATGATACCTACGACTGCGAAACACAGCTCTTTTTAAACAGAGATTCTACAGGTTTCGTTCTGTTGGCTACGCCAATAGCGGGCGTTAGTCTTAATGACCAAAACAAGATTGATAAGTTTTTCAACCAGAAGGGAAATCTACCTGAGGGCTGCTCAATGCAGTTTCTTCTTGTGGCCAGCCCTCGCATTGAAAAGCAGTTAGATTATTGGAAGAGTTATCGTAGCAATCCTGATTTTCAGGCTTTAACCCAAAGACGCTATGATTATTTGAAAAAGAAGGCTTTTGATAAAACGAATCCCATTCGAGATTTTAAAGTTCTTATTTCTTATACACTGCCAAATGTAATTGCCTCTCCCATTGAAAAGGAGGACCTCGTTCGCCTTAGAGAGAATCTTCAAGGGTCTTTTGAAAAGATAGGTCTTTATTCGAGTGTCTTAGATGACAAAGGCCTCATTAGAGAAGTTGGTAATATCCTAAATTTTGAAGAGACAAGCAAAGATGATGAGTGCTGGTATTCAGAGCATGAGGAAATCTCAAGGCTTATTCCATCCTTTGATATTAATGGTCGTATAGACCAAGATGGTTTGTTCTTAAGGGACGATAAGTTTGTTGCCCATAGCTTTTTACCGAACAACACACCAAAGCATTGGGCTTTGGGACATATGGATAAGCTCTTTGGAGGCGTTCTCAACAAGGGTGAAACCATTCCCTGCGCTTTCTTGATGCACTATGGATTTACGGTTTGTGAAGATCAGAACAATCAAAAAAGAAGAGCCATTGCGAAGAGGGAGACCTATCAAAATACAATTAATAATCCTTTAGCGAAGTGGCAAACAGGTATTGAGGAGGACTTTGCTGAAGCCACTGAAGTCTTGAATGAGATTCAAAGGGGAGAACGTGTGATTGATGCGTGCCTTTCCCTAACGACCATTTGCGAACCACATAGACTAGCATCAGTTAAAAGCACGGTTGAGTCTATTTGGAATGAGTATGGCTGGTCTTCAGAAAGTGCCACTTATAATCATCATAATTTATTTTTAGCATCCATGCCCATGATGTGGACAACGGGTTCTGTTACCTGCCTTAAAGGGTTTAGACCAAAGAAAGAAGTAATTGGGGCAGGGGCAACTTTGAAGGCTCTTGGTGTCACGAGGAAAACCATTACGAAAGAGCCTCAAAATCTTTTGCCTATTGTTGGTGAGTGGACGGGCCAAAGAGCCCCTGGCATTCCTCTTGTTGGACCTAATGGTCAACTTGCTTTTTGGACACCTTTTGATGGTCGTTTTATTCCAGGGGAAGCCATGTATAAAACCCCAGGTAATTTTAATTTTTGTATTACGGGTGTTCCAGGATCAGGCAAGAGCTTTTTGTGCAATGAGTTGATTATGAATACCATTGCTGTTGGCGGAAAAGCCTTTGTTCTTGATAAGGGAAATTCTTTTAAGAACCTCTGCTTAAGCTTGGGTGGCCATCACATTAACTTTGACCATTCTACGGATTTTTCACTGAATCCCTTCACTCATATTCCCGAAGGTCATAGCCAGGACGAACGTGATTCATGGAAGGAGTTGATGTCTGGATTTCAGAGTATTTTACGTCAAATGGCATTTCCTTCTGGGGCAAGATGTGATGTAAAAGAGAGCTTTTTGAAGGAGGCTCTTTATAAGGTTTGGGACGACAAAAAATCTAAGGGGTGCATAGACGATATCTATGAGCTTTTGAATGCTCATAAAGATACGAGGGCTCAAGATATTGCAAGATGTTTATTGGACTTTACGACCAAGGGAATTTACGGAAACTTTTTTAATCCACCAGCAAACATTGATGTGAATTCGGACTTTGTTGTCATTGAAACAGATAATTTAGAAGAGCCCTTAAAGGGCGTTATGGTCATGATGATGATGGTTCAAGTTTGGCAACGGATGATCAAATCAAGTTGGAAGTTTCCTTTCCTCGTTTTAATTGATGAGGGGTGGGATTTGCTTAGGGGAAAGGTAACGGGTGATTTCTTAGAAGCCATGGCGTTGACCTCTCGGAAGTATCGCTTTTCCCTTGGGGTTGCTACTCAATCTCTTGAACATTTCTT
Source organism: Holosporales bacterium (assembly GCA_003503995.1). Classification (GTDB taxonomy): domain Bacteria; phylum Pseudomonadota; class Alphaproteobacteria; order Caedimonadales; family UBA9215; genus UBA9215. Next base: position 29,322 of record DOCA01000189.1, on the reverse strand, counting down.
TGATAATGAAAGAAGTGGGCCTAAGGCTGCCTGGGCAAACAGTGCTTGGAAGGTCATTTTTAACCAAGAAGGAGATACACTTTCTGGTCTAAAAGAACATCCTCAATTAAAGGAGCTTTTAAAGGATGGTTATCGTGAAACCCTCTTAAGGTCACTCAAGCCTGCTAAAACATACAGTGAGATGGTTTTACAACATTCTGATGTTCCGAGTGTTCCGTGTCGTTTGCACTGTGATGAATACAGCACCCTTCTTTATAGTACGGATTCCGATGAAGTGGCTCTTTTGAGGGATCTTCAAGCCTCTGGTAAAACATTGGATGAGAGCATTCAGAGTGTTTTATCTAGCCGACAAAAAGAGGCTGCTTAATGATGAACCCTTATTCACTTTCAGTGCTATGTCTCTCCACATGTTTTTCCCTCTCCCTTGACGCAAAGAACTTTGCAGATATTGGACATTCTTTTGAGATTACCGAGGAAAGTTTTTTAACGATGATTCAAAGACGTGTTCAAAATGCTGCTTCTGAGGGAAAGCTTGAGGCGATGGAAGAGGATATTAAAAAACGTGTGAAGGCACGTGTGTTAAATCCCTTGCCAGTTGAAGGCCTTCAGAAAACCCAAGAAGAGCGTTCCTATTATTTTGATCCCTCCATCACCGTTGAAAACGATATTCGAGATCATCAAGGAACCCTTATTCATGGGAAAGGAACGAAGGTTAACCCCCTAAAGATGTTTTCTTGGGGAGTGCCCTTAATTCTTATAGATGGGTCTGATCCAAATCAAGTGTCTTGGGCTGTGGGTCAGAACGGAAAAATCGTTTTAGTGAGGGGATCTCCCATAGAGCTTTTCCGTCAAACGGGAACGCGTTTTTATTTTGATCAGGGAGGGAAGATTGTTGAAAGGTTTCAGGTTCGTCAGATTCCAGCCCGTATTAGTCAAGAGAAGCATCAGCTTTTAATCGAAGAACTCATTGTTGAGTAATTTAAAGTCTAACAAAAAGGAAAATAAAATGACTTTTATAAAAAAACATAAAAAATCGCTCATCGTAGGCGTTACAACATTTGTTGTTGGCTTTGTATCAGGTCAGATCTATGAGGTCTATTGTTATCACCAGCAACTAGAACAGAAAGTTCTCTCTCAAGTTTTTTCCCAGCAAGATCAAATGAGGCAAGACCGTGAAGAAGCCTCTCGAAAATTTCATTCTCAAGCGGGATCTGTAGATACGGCTTGGAAAGAACTGAAGGAGCGTAATGCAAAGATAGATGAAGAAAGACGTTTAAAGAGAGAAGAAATAAAAGAAAAACCATTTGGTAGTGAGCACAGGGACTTTCTTTCTAAGGTAGGAAAGAAAAAATAGCATGCGCTTGATTATTTCCCTCCTCACAATTTTTTGGATTGGTGTTGCACAAATAAGTAATGTGCATGCAAATTGCGTTGGTCGCTTTTTGAACCCCATTATTGATATTTGCTGGAGCTGTATTTTTCCCCTCAAAATTGCAAGCCTCACCATTGTAGGAGGGGATGTATCTGACCCCGATGAAGGTCAACAGCCTATTATTTGTTGGTGTAAAAGGCCGCCCATTCCTTACGACATTCCTGGCATTCCTATTTCTTATTGGGAACCTGCTCGCCTCGTGGATGTGACGAGAACGCCTTATTGTTTTGTGAACCTTGGGGGAGTTCAGTTGATGAATACGGGGGTCATAGATAGAGGCCACACAAGTGATGATGATGCTGATGGGCAGAAGCGTAGCTTTTATAATGTTCATTGGTATATCTATCCCATTCTTTACATCCTTGAAGTTTTAACTGATTTTGTTTGCATTGAGTCGGGCAGCATTGATGTTGGCTATTTAACAGAGATCGATCCCTTTTGGAATGATGACGAGAAAAACGCCATTTTAAATCCTGAAGCTATTCTTTTTGGTAACCCCATTGCCCAAGCGGCTTGTGTTGCCGATTGCGTCACGTCATCCGTTGGCATGCCATTGGATATCTTATTTTGGTGCAATGGTTGCCAAGGGAGTACTTACCCTTTCACAGGAACGGTAAACGATCACTCTGGGGGTGTTCAAGCCAGCCTTCTTGTTATGGGGCGCTTTATGGCTAAGTTGCACAGAGAAGGGCTTTTGAAGGGGTACATCGGCATTCAAGGGCTTTGTGATAAGTACCCTATGCCGATCATTAAGAAATCACAATATCGCACTCAAATGACTTACCCCATTCCTCAAACTAATAAATGTCAGGCCTTTGGGGCCACAGAAGTGTTTTGGCAATCTGGTCGTGAATACCCCTTTAAGGGAGAGGACTTTGGGTATCTTATTTGGCGCAAACGCGATTGCTGTCTTTTATAGAAAAGGAAAACGGAACGATGATGAAAAAATTAATGAATATCGTAGATTTCTTTTCTGTGGCCAGTTTGAACAACTTCAATGCACAGAGCTTGGTCTATGATTTCGCACAAGATACGGTAGTCACCCACACGGTATCTCCATATATGGCTCATCTCATGACCCAAAGGTTTCCCAAGTGTTCTAGGGTCTTCCAAAGTTATAACACGCTCTTTCAGGTAGGATATAAGCCTCTTTTGAATAGGCTTATCGAGCTTTTTAAGGTCTTTTCTGGCCTCTTTAGAAAAGGTCAGCTCCCAAAGGGGTTTATCAGTCATCGTTTAGCTCTAACTCATCCTCAATGTCTTTCAAAGAGTAGGATTTTTCACCTGATTTCTTCCGCTTTTCAATCCGTGATAAAGCTAAATGATAATCGTAAAAATCTTGCAAATGTTCTTCAAGTATTTCTTTCACGATTGATGATTTTGATCTCTTGCTTAGGGAACAAGCTCCGTCTAGCGTCTTTTGTAAATGGTCATCGAGTCGTACACCAAGCATACTCATCGCACTACTCCTTATTGTCTATGTATAACAAGTTTAACATGTTTAACATGTTTTTGTCAAGAATATCTTTCGGGGTGTTTTTAGCTCTTATCTCACCCATTCAAGCCACAGACTATACGCGTATGGCTCAAGACATTGCTCGTGATTCGGTTTCTCAACGGGACTCTGCCCTCGGTGATGCTCAAAACATTATCGAAAACACTAAGAACCAAAAGTACCCTTCGTTTTTTGGCTTTGATGAAGAAACAAAGGAACCTGTCTTTAAAACCAATGACTCTGTTCCGCTTAAGAAATCGGGCAAGACTTGCAAAGCCTCTAAAATGTCTCTCGATTCCCCGAAAGCGCGTTATCAAGGTGATAAAGGGCTTTATATCTTTGTAAGTCTCTCTTTGCCCGATGAGATTCTTAAGGCGCTTTCTGAACAAGCTAAAGCTATGGGTGGCAACCTCGTTATTCAAGGGTTAGAGAATAATTCTTTCAAGGAAACACAAGCTCGGCTCAGAACTCTTGGTATTCCCATTGATATTGACCCCACTTTATTTGAGCGTTTCGAGGTAAAGCGTGTCCCAACATTTGTTCTAACAGAAGTTAAAGAGGGCGAAATCCAAGGTCCCTACGACAAGGTCACTGGTAACGTTTCCGCAAGGTCTGCTGTTGAATTATTTGCCGTAGAAGGGGAGCTCCTAGGGGCGGCTCAAAACCTTCTTCAAACACAAAAAGAGAGGAAAATATGAATCGTTTTATAGCCTTACTTATAATCTTATCTGTCCCTTGTCATTCTTTGGCAAACGATAAGCTTTCTTATGTTGATGGTAAGAGTCTTGGAGAAAGTTTAATACAGGGTCCTAATGCTCTTAAGACGGAGGATGTTCCTGACTATCAAGGTGAAAATGTGCCCGAAACTGATTATCAAGAGAACTTTCATAAAATGGGTGATGCCGCGACAGAAATGACCCATGACCCTGAGAATAAAACAGGGGCAGCAGTTATTAATAGCCAACGGGAACGATTAGAGCATGGCTTTCGCATTACGGCAGAAGATGCACTCATTAAAAATTCAAATGAAATTATCAGTGATCCTCTTGCTGTTATTGGTGGTGAGCCTGAAAAAAAAACTGGCGGTGTAAGGGAAGTAATAGAAACAACCCATGTATGCGAGGAGAGTGCTGAACCCGCAACCTATACTTGTGATCAAACACGGCATGTGACGCTTAAGGGTGGAGAAGAAAAAACCTATGAAATGACTATTTCTTACCCAACAAGTAACACGCATCGCCTTTATGCAATGGACCCCTCTGATCCAACAAAAGTCTATGTAGCAAACCATGCTGGTGGCTATTCATGGTCCCCCTTTCAAGAAGTGGATTCATCAGATTTTTCCTTGGGAGAGGGTTTAGGAGAGGGGTTTAATGGAAAGGTGATATCAATAAGCTCTTCAAATGAGTGGTTTGTTAATACAATTCAAAATGATCTTTACTGGCACGGTCAAAAAAACCTTCGAAATTGTATTATGTGGACAACTGCTGAATATAGAAGCACAGGCCCCAGCTCTAATGGGACCTTTGTTAATACTCGCTTAGGGGCGAAAATCACTATTAGATATAAAGAAGCTTTATCAGCAGACCCTAAAAAAGATGTGGTTGAGGATTCTTGCTCGGGTTACGAAAAGCAATCCAGTACAGGATTGTGTGTCTATGGAAGTGAAGAAATCCTAGAAGGACCAGAAACCCGTGAATTTTGCGAGGGCGATGAGTGTCTCAAAGTAACAAGGGATTGGTGGAAACGTCGCCGAACTTACCATTGTAAATACCCTTCTAAAGATAACTGTGGGCCGTTTAGGTCTGCTGGCTGTGAGCGTACAACAGCAGATTGCAAAACTCGTGTTGAGGGGGTTTGTGTTGAGCATCAGAAGACATTCTTATGCCGCTCTGAAAAGCTCGGAAATGGAGTGACTAAAATTGGCGGTGAGGTGCCTTTTTGTTTGGATGGTAATTGCGATGATCGTAGCTGGTCACCCAATACGGATTTTGCTGAGGCCATGTCTAAGATGTCTATCTTTCGGGAAATTGCAAAGGACATGGATGCTGAGAATGCCACGGTCTTTAGGGGCAATGGCATGAAATGCTCTAAATCAACCATGAGTTTCCAAGACTGTTGTGGAAGCGGAGGTTGGGGACGGTCCGTTGGTCTCGGTCAAAACTGTTCTGAAGATGAGAAGAATCTGAAAAAAGAGCGTGATGCTAATAAGTGTGTTCGTGTGGGAACTTACTGTTCTCAAAAAGAAGCTGTTACGAAAATTTGTTTGACAAAAAAAACGTCGTTTTGCTGCTTTGGGTCAAAGCTTGCCAAAATTGTTCATGAACAAGGTCGAGCTCAACTGGGTATTAGGTGGGGTGATGCAAAGAGTCCTGATTGCCGACCGTTTAGTGTTACAGAACTTCAGAGAATAGATTTCAGCAAAATCGATCTTAGCGAGCTTTATAGCGAAATTCGAGCCAAAACAAATATCGATAATGTCGCAAAGGCAGCCAGTAACCTTGGTGAAAATTGGCAGGCTAAAATTAAAGCGGCCCAGAAAAAGAAAAAACTTAAAGCTTCAGAGCTACACAACACAAAGGAAAATCCTGATGTCTCCTTATAAACTATTTTCAATAATCATTATGGGTCTGACGAATGTGCAGGCTTCAAACGTAGATAACCCTAAAGGTTGGCTTTGGTACCAAGATCCTGTGATACCAAAGGAAGAGGTCAAAAAACCAGAAAAGAAAGAAACTGTTTCTCCTACAAGAGCTTCTCAGAAACCTTTAACAGCAACGGAGCGTTTGGAAGAACAAAAGGCAGCTTTTGAAGAAGCAAAGGCTTTAGCCATTCTTGAGCCTACCCTAGAGAATGTAGCCAATGCACAAAGGCATCATAATTTTATTATGGATCAGGCTAGTGACTTCCAAAAAAGTTGGACGACAGCGGAGCTTATTAATCCAGGGTATGAAAAAATTGTTACAAGTCCAGGGTCTTTAAAGATCAAAGAAAAGCAGGATGATGCTGCCTTATCAAAGGACCTCAAATCTCTTGCAAAGGAGTTTGGCCTTATCTTTGCCTTTAAGCCTGATTGTCCTTATTGCCATCAGTTTGCCCCTCTTGTGAAACAGTTTGCTGAAGAGAATGGCTTTGATGTTCAAGGCCTTTCAAAGGGTGATGAGTGTTTTGAGGGAATGACCTGTAGCAAAAACGAATCTATTCTTTTAGCCGTAAACCCTCAGCTTAAATTTCCCATGCTGTATTTGGCAAATCCTAAAACCAATGAAGTGATTCCTGTTGCCCATGGTTACATCGGCCTTGATGCTCTTATGACAAACCTAAAATACGTAATTTCCTATTTAAAAAATGAAGGACAGTTCTAATGAAAAAAATCCTATTCTCTCTTTTGTTTTTAACGTCCTCTGTTTCGGCAAACCGTATAGCCAATATGATTTCCCATTTGGGGAACACAAGTAATTTTAATTCTGCGGGGTCTTTCCAAGACCAATCAACGGGCCATTATACCGCTGGTGGTATGATGGTTCGTCAACGCAATAGAACTATTAATCCCATTAATATGAGGCTTCCTCAAATGGGTTGGTCGTGTGGCGATTTTGATGTGCGTTTTGGAGGCATTAGTTTTATTCAAACAGATCAGCTTGTGGATACCCTTAAAGCAACGGCTCAGGGTGTTCCTGCCTATGCCCTTCAGTTGGCATTGAAGACGACTTGTCCTCAGTGTGAAGGTACGATGAGGAGTATTCAAAAAGTCCTAGAGGATATGAATGCCCTGCTATTGGGAGACTGTCACTCACGTCAACAAATGTTGGAGGCTGTTATACCAACGGGAACAGCGATGCATGAAAAGGTTTGTGAGGATATTACAAAATCTGATGGAGGCAACCATGACTTTTTTGGGACCAGAAGAAGGTGCCAAGGAAAGGATAAGGTCAATGCTAAAATTGATGAAGCGCGGGATAGGTACCCAGATCTTCTCGTTGGGGAATTCAACCTTGTGTGGACAGCTTTAAAGAAACTTCCACGATATGAAGGCGACACTGATCTTGCAGAGATGATCATGTCCCTTGTGGGGACGGTGATTTCCAAAAAGGATAAGGAAACCTATAAAGTAACCTTCGTTGATCCCAAGGCCGATGAAGATGGGTATTTGGAAGCGTATCTACAGGGAGGAAGCACAACAAAACTTGTTTGTGATGAAACCGATAAGTGTCTGTCTTTAACAAATACTCAACATGTTATTGCACCTGAAGCCTCTCTTTCAAAGCTGATTATGACGCATATTAATTCTATGAAGGTAAAGTACCGTACGGAAGAGCCATTTAGCACCCAAGAGCTCGTCTTCTTAAGTGATTCGGTAAATCTACCAGTTTATAAATATATTCAGATTTCTGCTGCGTCTGGTACTCATTGGCCCCTTGAAAAAGCCTCTCAGTACTTTGCTTTTGCCATTCTCTTGAAGCAGTTTGAAGAGGCTTCTGCTGAAGTTTTGCAGGCCGTTTCTGTTCTTGAGTCAGCTCAATTCGATAACACTGTTACGCAAGAATTTAAGAAACGACTTGAGCTTGCAAGAACGCGTCTTCAACAAAAAATGGCAACCTTAGATGGTCGTGAGATTTGGATGATCGATAAGCTTATTCGCGCTAAAGAAGACGAAATAAGAGCTAATTATGACCTAGAAAGGGGAAGATAAATATGGATATTCTTTATACGTATGGTGGTGGCCATCTTCTCTATAAAGTTTTTAATGGGATAGGGGCTATGTGCAACAATGAGTCCTATTGGCAAAGCTTCTTTTTTGTCCCTGTTGTCATTAGTTTATTCTGGGTTGGAGTGTTGTCAGCGGCAAAAGCGGACCTTTCCCTCTTTATGAAAAAATGGTTTATTCCTTCCTTTTTACTCATGAACTTTATGATTATTCCAAAAACCTCTCTTAATATTAAGGATGAGGTAGACCCCAGTTTTGGAGGAGATAAGGTTGATAATATTCCTCTAGGATTTGTGACAATTATTGGTTTGTCATCAATGGTGTCTCATTCCCTTACTCAAATGATTGAAGATGTATATGCCACATCTGATATTACACGGGTTAGTAAGTCTGGTTTTGCTTTTGCCTCAAGATTAACGCAAGAAGCTCGCACAGTGAGGATTTCAGATCCAAGGATCAGAAAAAATGTTAAGGACTGGGCAGATCAATGTATTTGGCTTCCTTATTTAAAAACCAACATTATGGGGAAAAGAGAATCCGCCAGAAATAGTGCTGATCTTATAAGTTGGGTTGAAGAAAATGGTCATCCGTCCCTTGGGACTTATTGGGAGAATGAAGATGGGTCAGAGACCTACCGAACATGTAAAGTTTCAGCCCCCCTTATTCGCCAAGCCATGGCCGTTGAAGGCCAAAGAGGACTTGCGTCCTTAGGGGCTAAACTCTTCGGGACTTCGCCAAAAGGGATTGATGCAAATCAATTTAAACCCCTCATGCAAGAAGCTTGGCAAATGGTTTCGGGAGCAACAAAATCAGCTAATCAACACGTTCAACAAATGATGGTCGTCAATGCTCAAAAAGAAGCTTTTGACGATAATGCGGCTAAGAATAAATACCCAAGGCTTCATCCCGAACTCATTTCCTTGAACGCGGCGAGGGCTCTCGAAACCCAAGGTATGACAGGCATGATGAATTCTGTTGTGTCCTCCATATCAATGCCCCTACTTCAAGCAACTCTTATCGCGCTCTTTTCGGTTATATTTTTTATTTTGCTACCGTTTTTCTTTATGCCAGGTGGGTTAAAGAAACTCATGATGTGGTCAAAAGCAATGTTAAGTCTTCAAATTTGGTCCGTTCTCTCTTCTATCTTAAACGCCATCACTATTATTTTAATGGATCTATCAACTGAATCTGTTTTGCAAGGTACTGAAGGGTTTTCCATAGCAACCACATCGGGATTAGCGGATGCTGCATGGTATGCAGCAAGTTGGTCTGCTGGTGCACAATTGCTAATTCCTATGTTGTCCTATGCCTTAATCTCTAAGTCGGAGATAGGGATGAGTAACATGATGGGAGGGATGACTGCTGGACTTCAAGGTCTTTCTGGGAAATTTGCAGCAGAAGCTGCCGATGGGAATATTTCAATGGGTAATCAGAACTTCTTTAATGAAAGTATCTCTTCTCGTTCTGTTGCACAACAAAACCATGTGGGTAGTAGTAATTTTGCTGGCTCTCTCAATACGGGTAATCAAACTCTTACGCAAGCTATCAATGGAGAGACCTATACGGCTCAAAGTCAAAGCCAGCTCGCAACGACCTTCTCTAGTAATGAAGGTTTGATGGCCTCTGTGGCCCATAATGCCCGTCAGGCGCAACAACTTATGCATTCCAATGGGAAAAGCTTTAATGATGCTGTTTCTGATACATCGTCGAATGTAATGACCCTCCTTGATAAACGTGCTCAAGGGGTCAATCTGACTGAAGGAATGAGTGAGCAAGATGCGGCGAACTTCAACAAAGCATTAGACAATGTTCAATCCAGTACAGAAGCCCTTAGAAAGAATCATAATATGAATGCTCAAACAGCTATTAATGCGGCTATTGGTTTTGACTCAAGTAAATCCCTTGTTGGAGGTGCTGCGTCAAAAGTTTTAGGTGTGAATGGCAAAGTAGATTTAAGTGGACAAGCAGTTAGTATCGAAGGTCTAGAAAAGGCTATGAATTCAGAGGATGGAAAGCGTCTTTCAGATAGCATATCCAAGCTGGGTCAATATTCTAAAACTGCGGGTGGTCAAATGATTAACTCAACGGGGAGAGATGCTACCACTAGCCTTTCTAATAATCTCACTAAAGCTCAGACATCTGCTGAATCTTTCAATCGTTCTTATACGGCCTCACAAAATTGGGATAAGATGCAAAGTTTTAGTTCTAACAATGGATTTAATGTTCAAAGTAATGAAAACGATAAGTGGCTAGATTACGTCTCTTCTAAAACAGGTCTTAACAAGGCTGATTCAGCAGATTATCTAACAAATCAAGGGAATGCATCACAGGTTTCTCAAATGCAAAATGACTTCATTTCTGAAAAGAGGGAAGCCTTAAAGGGATTTGTAGCCAGATCAGATCATGTTTTGACGGATCAAGAAATTTCTAACTGGAATGGGCAGGTTCCGACTGTTAATGCAACAGGTGGAGAGGGTAGGGCGGAGCTTAGAGATGAGATTGCCAAGCAAGGCTTTAAGAGCCATGAAGCACTAAAGGGAGAGTATGAGACCATAGGACATAAAGTAGACGAGGCTATTAACAGCAATGACGAAAGATTTGCACAAGGCAAGGAGGATCTCAATAACGACCATCAGACCCATAAGAACAATTTTACACGGGAGAATAGTAAAACCAATGCAAGGCGGCTTGTATCAAAAGGTGCCGATGATTTTGTAAGTGGAAGTTTTACAAAAGCGCTTCTTGATGATCAATTACCGAAAAAGGGTTAATAAATAATGGATAAATTAACCAGATTGACCACCAATAGAACCAGGCTTGCCAGTATAATTACCTGCAATGCCAAATCCAGGAACGCCTTGATACCAGGGATCTCTTCCCGGTGCTTTTCCATCGGGCATATAGGGTTTATACCCTGTAAAGCAGGAGATCAGCAAAGGAGAGAAGGCACAGAAAACAATATACCAGTGCAACTGCCCATAAAAAAACATTGGTGCCAAAAGAGCGGCACGCAAAAGGTTCATAGTGGTTGTGTAACGGTCCAAATTTTTAGGCAGAATGCGATTCGTTTCGAAAAAACTCTGGGTTTTATACTGAGATTCTTTTTTTCTAAAAACCATGAAGACAAAGTCACAGATAACAATGGAGGCCGCAAAAAGACCCGCGATCAGATACAGATTATTAAGAAGCAGAAAAGACAGCGCCAAGGTCAGCAAACCAACAAAGCGGCTGGTTGTTTTAAGAATATGAACATCACCAGAATTGGCCATTTTATCTGCCATACGATGAAAGAAAGTATTGAGGATATTTTTCATGTAACTTCCCTGAAAAGTTTTGTTAACTGCACTTACAGTATAGCATTTTTAACAACTATTACAAAATAAAAAGGAGATAAAAATGGCTAAAAATTTCGTTCGCGGGGGTCAGCTTCACCTTCATAACTTAAGGATGATTAAACAGGTTATGAGTGTTGGACTTGTTATTTCTTTAATCATTGGAGGAGGGATCTTTTCTTGGAAAGCATGGAATAGCATTCCAACGCACCTTATTAGACAATACGCATCAAGTTACCATGCAGAGTTTCTATTGCCCTTTAAGCATAGCTCAAAGGAGCACCTTTTTACAGTTAGCTGGCCAGAGGAACATTTTGAGAGACAAGTCAGAGCTATTGATATCATAAACCATCCTTATACAAGGGATCTTCGTAATCATGTTGAAGGGAAACTGAAAGGCCAAATTAGGAGCTCGATGGTTGCGACCCTTATCAGCCTATTTCTTCTTATTTTGTTCTGGGCTTTAAAAGGGAAATCTAGTTTCAAGTCCAAGAGACTTCGGGGACAAATTCTTGTTTCTTCAAGAAAACTTAAGCGCATGATCTATCTTCGCCGAAAAGCATCGGATCTTACCGTTGAAAAGCTTCCCCTGATTAAGGACTCTGAGATTAAACACATTCTGGCTGTTGGAACCACTGGAGCTGGAAAAACAAACCTTTATAATGAGATTCTCCCTCAAATTGAAAAGCGTAACCAAAAAGCCCTTGTGATAGATACAACAGGAGATATGGTCTCAAAATACTACAATCCTGACAGGGGGGATGTCATTATCAACCCCTTTGATAGCAGGGGATATAATTGGGACATTATTAATGAGTGCGTCTATGAATATCAGTTTGATAATCTAGCCAAAGCCATTGTTCCAAAGAATTCTGAATATTCTGACCCTCTCTGGCGAAACGGTTCTGCCACGTTGTTTTCCGTTGCGCTGCAAAAAGCAAAAAACGAAAATATTACCCCAAAGGATCTTCACGAAATTCTAGTCAGAAAACCCTTGGGCGATTTCTGTTCCTTTTTTAACAATACCGATGCCACAACCTTTGCCGATTCAAAAAATGAGAAAACAACCTTGAGCTTCAAAGCCACACTCTCCTCTAGCATTCAGTTCTTAAAACACCTTGATCCCAGAAAACCATCCCTTCTTTTGGCAGATTGGGTGAAAGATGAAGACTCGAAGGCTTGGATCTTTTTAACGGCCAATGAAGATATGCTTGCCACTTTAAATCCTTTAATCGCTTCTATGTTTAATGCGGTAGCTGGGATTCTTATGACGCAATCTGAAGGCTCAAATCGCCGTCTCTGGTTTATTATGGACGAGCTTCCCGCGTTGCAGAAACTTAACATGCTCCAACCCTTACTCTCCAAAGGCCGAAAATACGGTGCTTGTGTTTTTGGAGGGCTGCAAGGACTTTCACAATTCGATGAGGTCTATGGCCACAATGGGTCAAAAACCATTCTTAACCTTTTTAATACAAAATTCTTTTTTCGCTGTGAGGAAGTTCAAGCAACAGAACAAATCTCAAAATGGTTGGGGGAAGAAGAAGTAGAAGAAGCAAGAGAAAGCGTTTCTTATGGTGCTCACCAAATGAGAGATGGGAAGTCCATTAATATGCAAAAGAGCATAAGGCGCTTAGTTATGCCCACAGAAATTGGGAAGCTGGCGGATTTATCTTGTTATCTCAAATTCCCTGGGAAATTCCCGATTTCAAAACTCAAGATGACCTACAACGACATTAAAAAACAACATGAAGACTTTCAACTTATTTAAAGGAAAATATTATGGAAAACACACCTGAACTGAATGAAGCAATTGGTACCTTATCGAGAACAGCAGACATCATGGATTCATTTTCATTAAAGATAGTTGAGGCTTCAAAACAGATTGAGGATTCCCGTAAGGGGATTTCTACTGAAGTGGCGCTCTTGAGGAGTTGTAATGAGGAAATTTCTAATACAATTGAAAATTCATTTCTTCAAACAGCCGATACTTTGAGTGAAAAAACCTCAAAATTATTAGGCCCTGTGATCCACAAACAAACGGAAGGGCTTCATAACATTATAAGTGCTTTAAAGAAGGACCAGTCGGATTTTCTAAACATTTTGAAAAATGAAAACAGCAAGCAGAAAAATAGACTATCCAAATTAGGTCTAGGATTTTGTTTTTCATTCTGCTTAGGAAGTGTCTCTAGCGGGTTTGCTTTATGGTACTTTTTCCCACAAACAAGCATTGTTAAAATTGACCTTACTTCTGATCAACGGCGACAAATGGAGCATGGCGCCCTTCTGCAATTTGCATTGCCAAAGCTCCCGAAAAAAGAACAGGATAAGCTATGGTCCCTTATGGGTGATTCTTGGAAGGAGTATTACGAAAAGATGTTCAATGTTAAGTTTCCTAGGAAACAATAGAGTTGAGGAAAGGTATTGCAGAAACATGTGTCTAACACCCAACCCCAGAAATACCTGAAACAGATTTGGTATTGGACCGTGATAGGCTCTGAAATAGCACATAACAAATTATTGCACTTCACCCCTTTACTTATTTTGATTAATGCGTTTTAATCAAAATATATATTTCACATAAAGGAAAACATATGAAGCAATTATCGATACACTCTCTCTTGAGTGTGCTTTTAAAAAAGACAGATTTCAGCCCCCTTGCTGATGAGGGTGACCATACCTCTCAAAAAGTAACAACATCAATTAGGTTAGAGCCGAAAGTGAGAAAATTCGTTGATATACAGGCAAAATCCCTTGGTTTCGGACTCAATGAGTTCATATCAATGACCTTAAAAGCTGTAATGGAATCTTCGCTACCCGACAAACATGATGAATTAGACTCATCCTTTTTTAGGTTTATTGATGTCTTCAGAAAACACAATATAGCTCTTATAGACATACCTAATTTCTTTGGTGGTGAAATTTATAGATCTGACTTAAACGATAAAGTGAGTCTTTTAAACAAACTGAGCCCAAGCATAATAAAAAAAACTAGCGAAATGTTTGCAGTAGAGGAAAATTGGTTGAAGGGTCTTGAAAATAGCCCAAGTTTTATACCATCCAATAAAATTTGGTATAAAAATTTTGAAAATTTGATAGATCAGTATTTTCATTACAAGATTTTGGGAAATAATGTAGAGATATTCTTCCTTTTAGATCAAAAAGAAACTAAAAAAACAATGAAGGACGCTCGGAACTCTCAAGACCAATCTGAAGATATTAATATTACTGTTGGCTTAAAAATTGATCAGCCTAGAAACGCTTTTCAAAATACTGTCTATGAAATATGGGACAATGAACGTTGGAACTATATTGGAGCTAGGCTTTACTTAAAGGCAATCCTTATGTTCTGCAGGAAAGCTTCTATAAGGTTTGGGGGGTATTGCTTACCAACAGAAGAACTAGAAAAAGTTCGCTCAGGGAACATGTTTTTATCTGAGTGTTACAAGAACGGCCCTCATCGCAGTCGAATTTCATTCAAAGATTATATAATTAATGATGAACTTAACCCCGAAAAGGAGGAATTTGTTTCCGTTGAAGAGCAATATAATCAGGATCTAATTTTTAGCGCATATGAGGGAGCTATGAAAAATATAAATCAATATAAATCCCAAGAGGACCTTCATGCAGCCGTAAGTAAATCTGCTAATAATTTGAGAATGATCAAGGATCAGAAAAGTGGATAGGTATGGAAATAAGAACCTGACCCCAGTGCCCATTACAACATAGGGATTTATTTGAGATATGGAGATGAGTGAAAATATTAGTGTGGTAATGAAACCACACTGGCCTTTATTTCGTCCCCTTTTTGGCGTTTGACTTCGTCTAAGTCATAATCACCTTGAAGTCCCATCCAAAATAGCTCAGAGGTTCCAAAGTATAATGAAAGCCTCATGGCAGTGTCTGCTGTGATAGAACGCTTGCCTAAGACAATTTCATTAATTCTTCTCGGTGAAACGCCCATATCTTTTGCCGCCCTCGTTTGAGATAGGCCCATGGGCAAAAGGAACTCTTCTTGAAGAACCTCGCCGGGATGTATATTTTTTAAATAAGGCATAGTTTTCTCCTTCCTTAGTGGTAATCAATAATGTGCACATTGAGGGCATCACCATTTTCCCATATAAAACAAATGCGCCATTGCTGGTTAACCCGAATACTAAACTGGCCTTTTCGGTCACCAGTTAAGGCTTCAAGTTTATTCCCTGGGGGGATTTTCAAATCATCTATAATCCTAGCGTTGTTTAACATACGCAGCTTTCGCCTTGCATGATTTTGCAGTTCTATAGACAGGCTTTTAACTTTAAGTCCTTCCCATATTTTTTTTGTTTTTTTGCACGAAAAAGACTTAATCATACTTAATTATTACACATAACGTTATAGGTGTCAATATCATTTTCTAAAGACCATTCTGCTAGTTATTTTTGTTTGCAATGGTTCTGCATCAAATCCAAGAAAACAGGGTGCATTTCAAAAGAGGTAACTGTTTTAATTTCTTCTCGTATAGGCCACACTTTCAAAGACAATGATTGAATTCCTTCGCGGCCTTCTTCGACTATTTTTTCTTCTGGTCCCATAATCCAGGCTGGCACGTCAACCTTATCAAGGTTATCAAACATCAATCGAGCAACATCTTCTATTGCAGCGTTGGTATTTGATTCTGCATAAAGCAACATAGCTACTGGTGCATTGCAATCATCACAAGGAAAGATCATACTTTTAATCTTATTTGTTTTTTTGCTTGTAGGTCCCGATTGTACGGGTTGATCACTCGTGCCAAGAATCGCATCCATTTGATCGATGATTTTCTTAAAGATCGGCGTGATAATCTCCGTTCTCTTTTGTGTGAGAGGATCATCTGGCGATCCTGATACCTCATAGTTAATTTGTGATTGGCCACTGGGGTGTGGCAAGATAATTAATCTTCCTAATTGCCCAAGCGAATCATGGCTAAATACATAGGCCATATTTCCATCTGGCAGAATTTCTTTCGCAGAGGTAATTTCCTTAGGAAGGTCAAATCCACTTGATCTAGCTCTCCTTACTTTTTCCTTTAATGATTCATCCATTTTCTACTCACTTCAAATGTTTTATGTCTATAAGGCCTTCTAGCACGAACCCCATATTGGTAAAAATAGGCATAGCTTCTACCTAGTCTTTTTTTCTATGAGGCCTGCATTTTCAAAAGAATTCCAAATACTCTCTTTAAGAGTATTCATGTAACCCTCCATATGGTCACTGCTAGCGCAATCAAGATAAAGAAAAAGCTTATCATAAGCTTTTTCTGATAATGTGAACAATGTAGTAAAATCTCCTTGAGATATACTCAGTTGATTTATTTTTTTTAGCGTTCCATCATCGTTCAAATCAATATGAGCATACATTTTATTTCTAAAGTAATTATATTTTAACTCCCCTTCGTCTGTTTTTTCCTGATTAAGGAGCTCTATTTTTTTAAGAAGTTCCCTTAAATCTTCCTTGCTCACAAGCTCTTTTCCTCTCCACTCCTTAGCAGAAATATTTCCGTCATCAATAATCTTTTTGAGTAATACTTTAAAACTGATTGGATTATGCCTATTTCGGTCGTTCCCCCCATATTCATCGGCCAAAAGAATCCAAACCCTTCCCAAAAGAAGCTTTGTAGTTTCTAAATGGGCGAAGGAGAGGTACTGATCATTGTACATATATCCCTCAGGAGGTGTCGTGCAACTATGTAGTGTTTTAAGACCCAAGTATATTTCATGAAGGCTGTTTAGCTGTTTTAGGTATAATTTTCTTTTATTTTTCAATAGCTTCTCTCTTATCCAACCATTTGTAGCTTTCTAATCTTAGAAATTGTTGATCTCGAACACCCTAACAGATCTACGATTGACCCATAACTCTTTCCAGCTTGCAAGAGTGCAGAAATATTCTCATGGAGCTTCTGGTTAACTGGACGGCCTTTATACTTCCCACTTTTTTTAGCTATTTTGATTCCTTCTAGCTGTCTGCGCTTTCTGTCCTCGTAATCTTTACGAGAAACAGCAGCTAACATATCAAGAAGCATGGCGTTGATAGCCTCTAGCATGCGTTGTGTAAATTCATCGGTGTTTTTATTTATGAATTGATGAGATGTTGGCAGATCCAAGGCCACAATTCGTATGCCCTTCTTCATGATGAGCGTCTTGAGGATTTCCCAATCATCTGTTTTAAGGCGACTAATGCGGTCAACTTGTTCGACTAATAAAACGTCGCCATGTTGAGCGACCTCTAAAAGGCGGAATAGTTCTGGTCTCTTGAGCTTCGTCCCACTTTCGTTTTCAACAAACCAAGCACTGATGGTTTGATTCAAATCTTTAACAAATTTCTCAAGAGATGATTTCGCACGATTTGCGTTTTGTTGTTCAGTGCTTGCTCGTAGATATGCATATATTCTCATACGGTACAGTATACATGGTTTCCGTTTAGCGGTACAGTATGAATTATATAACAACTAACTGTACCACCTATTTAGATAGTTCTCTTTGGGTATACCCTAATCATTCTATTATGTTGCTTGGAAATTTAGGTTGAGCTATTTTCTTTTTTTCTAGCCTACATTTAGGACAACCTGTCCCCTTTACTCTGCTTTGAACTATCGCTTGCCATTGGTTGTCACAGGTCTTACATTGCCACCACGCTTTGTAGTTTGACCCTGACATTATTTCATCAAGCGGCTTGTCGTTCTTTTCTGAGATCCATTCTTTAGCCAAGAGAGTTTCATTTACTATAAGAAATATTCCTGTTCTTCCAGCACAATGAGGGCAGTCCGTGCCTTTTTCTCTTTGGGCAACCACTGCTTGCCATTGGTTGTCACAGGTCTTACATTGCCACCACGCTTTGTAGTTTGACCCTGCCGTTATTTCATTTATTTTTCTGTCATTCTTTTCTGGAATCCACTCTTTTTCCAAGTGTGGCGATTGTTCTAAAAGAGGGATATCGTGCCGTCCAGCACATCTCGGGCATCCACTACCCTTTGTTCTCTCATATACTCTTGATTCCCATTGTTGGTCACAGGCCCTA
The DNA here is from genome assembly GCA_003503995.1 of Holosporales bacterium. Taxonomy (GTDB): domain Bacteria; phylum Pseudomonadota; class Alphaproteobacteria; order Caedimonadales; family UBA9215; genus UBA9215. Next base: position 11,320 of record DOCA01000189.1, on the reverse strand, counting down.
CATTTCCACCACGCCCTGTAGTTTGACCCTGCCGTGATTTCCTCAATGGGTCTACTATTCTTTTCAGACACCCATTCCTCAATTAGGTTTTTATATTTATCAACAATATATGGCCGATTCTTTCTAATTAATTGTGAACAAGGCAAACATCCATTACCTTTTACTCTATTGCCGACTGTAGCTTCCCATTGGTTGTCACAGGCTCTACATTGCCACCACGCTTTATAGCCTGAACCAGAAGTAATCTCCTCAATGGGCCTAACATTCTTTTCAGACATCCATTCCTCAACAAGATGAGGTGCTTCTTCTATAAGAGATATTCTATGCTTTCCTGCACATTTGGGACAACCAGATCCTTTCACTCTATGGGAAACTCTTACCTCCCATTGGTTGTCACAGGTTCTACATTGCCACCATGCCTTGTATTGTGACCCTGTGCTAATTTCTTCAATAGGCCTAGTATTCTTTTCAAGCACCCATTCCTTAGCTAAATGGGGGGAGTTTTCCAGTAGAGAAATGTTCTGTCGACCAGAACACTGCGGGCATCCAGATCCTCTCGAACGAATGGACACTCGTGCTTTCCATTTATTGTCACAGGCTCTACATTTCCACCATGCTTCGTATTTTGAACCCGCCGTTATTTCTTCAATTGGCCTGTCGTTTTTCTCAGACATCCATTCTTCAACAAGGTGAGGGGCTTCTTGTGTTAGTTTTTTTCTCAATATTTTATCTCCCTAGCCTTTAATAATAATTCACATCTGAAATATAGCCTATCTCTCAAGACCATGCCTTTGAGCAACCGATTGTTCTTGATGTTGAATTTGCTGGCGTTCTTGTTTTAATTGAATGGCGCGATCTGCTACCTCTGGGTATCTTTCTTTTAGATCATCCATCACAACCCCTTTATCATTGATATCTAACAGCTTACTTTCGAGCTCTTTCGAGTAACGGTCCAATTTTTCAGGAGAACGATCACTCTCAGACAAAACCCTAATAACGTCATCAAGGGACTTTAAATCCTTCACAAAATCATCTGTAGAACTCAGAGCATTAAGGCTTCTTTCAGGAATACCACCTGAAATATTCCCATGGGCATTATTAGAAACATTCTGTTGTTCCGCTAAGGGGACTTGAGGATCAAAGGGGGCACCGTCCCGTTTATCTTGCCACCATTTAAGATAACCTAAGGGATCAGACTCAACATGTTTAAAAATATTTTCTTTATTGAAATGTTTATTCTTTTCAAGGCATAGCTCTTGGGTGAGGTAGTCTTTAATGTTTGCCTTTAATTTCTCCCCATCAGAAATCTCAGCACTCTGCTCCAAGGGCTTTTCTTGCGTCTTGACGTGTTCTGTTGGACTCCCAGACTTAGAGAGATCAGTTGTTGTTTTGTTTGAGGAGATATCATTGATTTTTTCATGATTGTGCTCGCTTTGGTTTTCCCTGGGCAATAACGATGATGTGATTAACCCAGGTACTTGTCCCTGCAAAAGCGACTGTAGGGATTTTACCCCGTCACTGGTTAATAAATCGTTAAAATCCAATTTCTTATTTGAGTTTTCTTTAGTCTCAACAGGAAGGATAATTTGAACCCTGTTTCCCTTTTCTTCCAAAGAGACTTTCGCCTTTTCAGTTGAGAGCCAAGAGGGTTTATCCGTACTGCCATCCCAGTCACCTGCGATTATAACATCACGGTCTTTTACCTCAAGGTTCTCCATATTTGAGGTGCCAAGGGAACAGTAAATACTTCCCTTAATCCCTGCCTCTTTTACAGATAAAGCTGTTTCCACACCTTCCGCTAAAACAATGGGACTATTCGCATCACCTTTTTGAAGCTCAACAAAGGACCCTTTAACAACACCAAAACTCTTCTTCCCATATTTCTCGCCAGCTTTATCCTTGGAGCGCTCACCCTCTGCTGTGAGATACGTTAACTGAACAGCGGTTGTTTTCCCACCTAAGTCTTTAGCCACCGAAACCAACGCCCCACCAAATGACGTGTTGCCATCATGACCGCTATAAGTAAATGTCGTCCAAGCAGGAAGGTATCTTAAAGAATCAGACAGCTCCCCTTGAATACCTCTTTCTTTCCTGAGGTAGGTCTCTGCGGGCGTTCCAGTAATTTGACGGGTCTTCTCTATAAGTGCGCTTATATCTGATAGCTTGGCTTCCTTAAGAGAAAGAGCTTCTTTTTCTCTTTGTTGTTGCTCTAGCTTAGACGCTTCTCTTTCTGCTTGGCGTTCCGCTGGTGAAACTTCACTCCCCTTCTCTCCTTTGAGGAATGAGTCAATCTCATTGGACGCACTGCCTCGGCAATAATCTCTTACGTAAGATAAGGCCCCGTTAAAATCTAATCCCTTCTCAGCTTGAACTAAGGACAAAATACTGCCCCTCTCATTGCTTTCCCAATTTTTCCAAGAACCGGCATGAAGACCCGTTAAATTAATACTCAAACTTCCCTTACGGCCAAAACGCAACTTGGAGCTGTTGGATAAAGATGAATTGATGTTACCTGACCCAAGAAGGTCCTTAGCTAGATCTTCTATACGAATAGAACCTTCAACATTTTTGACAAACTTTTTAAAATCATGCTTTGAAAGAGGTGTTTTATTAGCCCCCTTCGCTTTATTAATCACCGCTTCTGTAACTGACTTAGAAGACGATTTCAAAACGACCTTATTTATATCCTTCAACTGAGGCTCTTTTTTTGCAAGTTTTGAAGGAACAGTCTCTGGTGCAGCAATAGGTTTCTCTAATGCATCGGTCTTAGGTGAGGCGTTAATAACTTCAGACTTCTTATGAAGAAGATCGTTTGAGACCTCGGCAACAACAGAACCCTCAACGACCTGCCTATCCTTTTGTCTATCATGATTTGATGAAACATCCGCCTTCGTCTTAGAGGAAGATAAGGGAGTAGCCCCCTCTCCTTTTTTAAGGAATCCATCTGAGGGAGCATCTACATTTTTATTGCCACCCTTTTCCGTTCTTATGATAGTTTCTTTAGAGGGTTGGGGGTTTTCGTTGGAAGACGTTTTCTTTCCCCCAGCCTCAACACCCTTGACCTTTGAGTTGCCTTCTGGCTTATATAGTCCCTGTTGGGGGCCCAAAGCTTGTCCGCGGTCTCCAACGCCTCTTTCAGGAGTTGGGTTAAACTTTTCAGCAGCTCTATCTGCCTCTGACTTTAGATTCTCAATATCTCGATCAATGCGCACAAGATTACTTTCAACAGGACGACCCAAGAATTTATCGCATACAGTTGACCAAGCCCTTTGTCCCACATAACCAACAGCCTCTAAACGCTGACCCACTTTCTTTAAAGAAGAGCCCAACATCTTTTCATCGGACTGAAGAAGCTCTAAAGCCCGATCACTAGAAACATAATCCAAAGAGGATAATTTATCTTGAGCATGTCCTAAACGTTCAGGGAGTTTTTCATCTCGCCAAAATTCAAAACGAGACGCGTAAACCTGAACATTCTTAGCATGACGGGTTAAGGCCACATAAGCCAAATTCTTGTACTGCTCAAAACTCGCCAACACAAAGGCAAGATCAACAGTTGCCCCTTGGTTTTTATGGATCGTAACAGCCCAACCATTATCAAAACGTTTATATAGATTCGGACTAAAGGAGATTTCCTGAGAAACACCATCTTTCTCTATAGCAACCTTAATGTTGGACTTACTAAGTTCTGTTACACGTCCAAGCGTTCCGTTATTCACACCAAGACCCTTATCTATCTTTGTAAAGACAATCTGATCCCCAACGCTAAAACGACGCTCTTCTCTAACAGTTTGAGGCCTTCCAAGCTCTTCACCTGCATTACGCTCAATGGTATAAATATATTCCTCTTTACCAAGCTCACCCGCCCCTCTTTTGAGATCACGAGCCATGCCGTTAAGTTCCTGAACATCCTTGTTGCTGAAAGCCATCATCGCTTGGCTATCCGAAGGATGAGCCTTCGTGGATTGGAACCAGTCTGCAATAAGCCTCTGTTTCGTCTCAAAACGAGGGTCACACGAATGTTTCGCTTTATCTCGCCAATCAATCTTCAAGTCCTTGGCTAAGGCATAAGCATCTCCAAAAGAAGCCAAACGACACTTCATAACCTTCTTCGCAAAATCAATGCCATCAACACCCAAGTTACGCATTTGATCTCGGTAAGTTTCTATATTTCCATAAAGGTCTTTAACACAAGCATCCCTTGTATTCTTCCATTCCAAGAAAAGCCCATAATCGGTATGGGACGAAAAGGTTAAATGCTCCCCTCTTTCCTTAGCAATCTTGATGTCTCTTTGAATCTCATGCCCCATATTACCGGCAATACGCCTCGAAAGATTATACTGCTCAACAACATCGCGAGGCTTCTTCTCATCACAGAAATGAATATGACCTTTATCCAAATAGGCTTTAAGCGCCTCTTCCGCCCGTCCTTGACCAAAGAGAACCGTTGCTTCCTTTTGCCAAGGAACTTTTTGACGCAATACCGTTGTGAGATCGGCCTTACCTGCCTCCGCAACTGCCAATCTAAAGGGAACACCTGCCTCAACAGGAGAAAGTTGTCCCCGATCCCCGCTGGCAACAAGCTTTATACCTAGCTTCTCAACAGCCTGAATCAGACCATGAAAACGCTGGTGATCAACCATACCCGCTTCATCGAGCACGATAATAGTCTTAGAATCATACTGACTCCGACCATGTTCAAATGATTTTAAAAAGCCGTGAACCGTGTCGGAGGAAATACCACAATCAGCAAGGTTTTCAGCAGCCTTACCCGTAGGTGCTAAACCAAAAACCTGATAACCGCTGGTCTCCCATATTTCTTTCATAACCTTCATGACAGTGGTCTTACCAGCACCAGCATAACCTTCAACAAAGCTAAGCTGATTTGATAAAGACATATGCTTGATAGCGTTAACCTGATCATCAGACAAAGAGGCCTTTGGATCATTCTTAGACTCACGCAATTGGATGTTTGCTTTCTCAATAGAAGACTCAACAAGGGAAGGATTAACACCATGGTTCTTATTGCCTTTAAGAACATTAATGGTATCAACAAATTTCTTTTCTTCTGCAAGCCTTGTCCGTGTTGTGAAAATACTCTCGGTAAAACTTCCCTCTTTCTTCAAACACACAAGCTCAGGAGAGTTTTGAATCTTTAAACTTAAACGCTCAAACAAAGCCTGATCATCAACATAACGAGCAATGACCTTAGCAACATCACCCCACATAAAAGTAACTTGCTGCTTTGAAACAGAATCTAAAGCTTCTTCAGGACGATTAATAAGCGTGTATAAATTACGAAGCTTAACCTCTTGGTACTCACGTCCCCTCTCCGTCACAGGCTTAGAATGAATATCCTTTGGGTCCTGACCTGCTTGTGACTCCATCTTAATAATCTTGCTACCAAGCTTGGGTTGAGGCTCAAAGTTAATACCACGATCTTTATAACTTCGATGATCCCAATTGGCCTCAAAACCATTTTTTAAAAGATGATAGTTGCCATAAGCCGCTAACTGAGAACGCCACTGTTCGTGAACTTGTTTTTTATTCCAGTCACGCTCCTTTAACCCTAAACCCGTCTCTGTTAAACCACGGGTTAACGCTACAACGTGACAATGGGGATTGGTCTCTCCTGTTTCTTCATTAACATCAAAATGGAAATTTTTAAGAGCCGTTATACCAAGGCCACAAACTTGATCCTGTACAAAATCATTTATGAATTCCTTACCTTGTTCCTTGGTAAATTCACGGGGAATGCTAATGCGAAATTCTCGATAAACTTGCGAGTCTTTTCTATTCTCAGCACTCTCTACAATATTGCAAAACTCTTGAACACCTTTGGTTCGATCTTCCTTAATAAGATCTTTTAAATCAACCGCCCAGTCTGGCGACTCTTTTGGTAAAGAGAGAATGACATCTTCGACTTCTTTGGATTCTCTGTTGAAGATTTCTCCTGTTAAGGGACACTCCAATTTGACGCCAGCCCGATAGGCAAGCGCATCTACTGTGCTTCCCTTACTTCTTGAAATGATACCGATGTGCATGCTGTACATGTCGAAACCTTATATTCTTAAAACGGAATCACCTTATAACCCGTTCTGGGTTTAAGGTGCTTGCACCGAAGCGTATAGTTGCAGTATGCAACGTATGAGCGCGCTTGTCTAGTATTCTCCGAATACCTCCAAGACTAATTGATTATTTTTTCTTTACTATTCCGTCAAACGGGCTATCCTATTAATAGGAAGGTTTTAAATGGGTATAGGAAGCGCAAGTTTCATTAACAACCATAAAGGAATGGTCATGTCTGCAACTCTAAAATCTTTTGATGATAAAATATCAGAGCTCAAACGTAAGAAAAAAGAACTCGAAGCAAAACAAGCTCAACAACTTTTTAAAGCTGCGTCCTATATCATCGGTGGTTCATACTCTCCACAATTAGCGGCCTGCATTATTGACGACTCATGGAAAAATGCGACTGAAACCAAAAAGGGGGAATGGATTAAATCCTCTAAGAAATTTCAATTCACCAGACCTCGAAAAGCTAAAGCACCAGCTAAGCAGAATTCAAAAAAAGATGGCCAAAGTAGAACAGCAGAAATATAAAATGCTTTCTCAAACAACTCCCAACAATACCCCCTACCGCAAAGCAAGAACGAGAACTTTAATTCAGTTAGGGGGACTCGTAGAAAAATCAGGCCTTTTGGAAAGCTTTGATATTGTCATTGGTGATAACCTCCAAACTGACCTTGAGAAAAAAGACCAGGTCTTTGCGCTCCTTGGAGGACTTTTAGAACTCAATGACATGATGATTCAAGGAGAATACCCCCTTGCCCTCCTTTCGCAAAAAGGGGCAAAATCCTTCCACGCGGATAAGGAAAAATGAGAGAGAATAATTTTCAAATATTATTTTAAGAATATATCCATAATTCTGAAAAAATAAGGCTTGTGGGTGGGCAGGTTATTCCGAATAAAGACATTGGAATAATTCTTGTGATGCTTGGAAAATATAGATTCTTTAAGTTGGTCCCATGTGGGACCATTAAAAATATTTTGGAAGATACTCTTTTATTATTTTTAAATTTATAATATAATTTTATTAGAATATAGGAAAAATATCATGTCCCTAAAAGAACTCAATCCAAAAGAGTGTCGACGTTGGAAATATGCAGATCGCTCTTCCTTTGAAATGGGCGACCTGTTTTTACTAGCTGAAGACATCAAGCAGAATGGTCAAATTGAACCTGTTATTGTTAGACCAATAGAAGAGTCTGGTGATATAAAATATGAAGTCATTGCTGGATCAAGGCGTTGGCAAGCATGCTTGCAGCACAACCTGCCCTTAAAAGCCATTATTCACAATCTCAATGACAAGGAGGCTATGGTTGCACAGATCAAAGAGAATGAGAAAGAGGGCATTTGTGACTATTCAAAAGGGATATTCTTCTCTTCTTTGCTGAAAGATGGTGCCATCTCCCAAAAACAACTTATGGATGCATCGGGGCTTTCTAAAACACAGTTTTTACGTTACCTTTCTTTCGAGAAGGTCCCCTCCCTTATTTGGAATGCTGTTAAGGTCATGTCCAAGGTATCCGTTAGAGCCGCACAAACAATCTATGGTCTGTCTCAAAAGGGAGACGAGTATGTTGATGCTCTTGTCGATTGTGCAGAAGAAATTAAGAAAGGGGCCGGAAGCCGCCGCATTGAGAAGATGGTTATGGAATTCCTAGGAGAAGAAGAAATCGATACCTCTTCGTATATCTCTCTCCCAAATGGTAGAAAAATTGGAGAGTGGACAAAAACAGGTGTTAAGTTCGAGAACTCAATACCTCTTAATCAAGACCTGCTCTCAAAAACTCTCATTAAGTTTTTCGAAAAACAAATGACATAGGGTGACGATATATCGATGTATTTTATAAATAAAAAAACAAAAGAGAAAGGAGAAATACTAACTAAATTCGAAGAAAAAATTATTTTCAGACCAGAAGATTATGAATCTTCTTCTAAAAGCTCTCTAATTAAAAAGCTTGAAATCTACAAGCAGGATTTTTGGCTTGTTTGTCCTTGTTCAGGTTCAGAGACAATTCTCGTTATTTGTTCAAAAGATAACAACCTATATCTTCGGTGCAAAAATATACACGGGCACGAGGAGTCTTGTTTTTTTTCACAAAAAAGCAAAATTTACCTGAGTAATAACTCTAGTTTATTTATGCCACGCAAAAGACCTAAAACTTTCGATTTGTACAAAAATATCGATAATATAGGTGACAGGTCAGAGGAAGCCCCTTCTCAAGGAAACCAATCTTCCGTCACTAAACTTGGGAAAATGCTTTATGCAATTCTACAAGACTCAAAAAGTAATATTATTACGTATGATAATAACAAAGACCCCACTAAAGTTGATCGCTTTGCCTCCCTTAAAGCAATTACAAAGGCGTTCACTGATCCACAAAAAAAAATATCTAAAGACATCCTCCTTGGGGATTATTATAGATACTCTCTAAAAAGAAAAAATGTTCAAGAAGCAGGGAGTCTCCTCGAAAAAAAGGGGAAAGAATGGCCAATACACCTTAAGCCTTTCTTTATTTTCACAACTATTGCGAAATCCGTTGAAAGTAGTTTTTTCATCACAATGAATAGCGAAAGCTTCGAAGTAGAAAACCCTATTACTCTCCCCTCCCCATGGATCAGCAAAGAAAAAAGTAAACCTTATTTTTTAATTGCATCAGCTCTCTTAAACGAAAAAAAAGAACTGTATTTCAAAAATGCTTTTGCTATGCCAATACAAACAAGAAATATCATTATGCCTGTGGAGAGTCACTATGAAAGATTATGTCTCTTCGATATAGTAAAAGTTCTAAAGACATCTCCTACTATATCCTACACCATAGAAAAGCCCTTGTTTTGCCTTTATAATAATAACAAAAAACCGTTTAGGCCAGATTTTATTGTTTTCTTAGATAATAGAACCACAGTTTTTATAGAAGTTCTAGGTATGAACACTAATAAATATTGTTCTACAAAAAAAATTATCCAAGAACGTGCAGAGGAATTTTGTGACACTTACCTGTCCGTAGAGGCTTATAAAGGGCTAGATTCGCAAGTATTATTTAAAAGAAATTTTAAGATGGTCCTTGATAAACACGAAGAGAAAAGTCTTCAAAAGAGTCGATTCAGTCTCAAAAAAACCGCATAGGGTGTTTTAGAAATATTGCAGAGTAAGGCTTTGCTCTTCTGAGGGGCTTTGAGCGCTTAAAGAAATGATGACTCAAGGAGAATACCCCCTTGCCCTCCTTTCGCAAAAAGGGGCAAAATCCTTCCACACGGATAAGAAAAAATGAGAGAGAAAAAATATTTTAAAAAGGTTTAAAAATGACAAACCCAATACCTGACGTTGACCTTAAAGCCTTGCGCAAGAAACTAGGGCTAAACCAAACTCAATTTGCCCATAGATACTCTATCAATCTTGCAACGTTGAGAAATTGGGAATGCGGAAAATCCTCTCCCATGAGCACTGTAAAATTATTTCTTTTTCTTCTTGCCAAGATGCCAGAGGAAATCAATAGAACCATTGAAAAATATGATATTTAATTCATTTTACCCTTTACAAAAGTGAGCATTTTGCCTATTATATAAATATAAGGAATTAGAAAAAAGAAGATTCTTTGATAGTTGGATTAAAAGAAGAGCTTGAAAAAGCGGAAGCCGTTCTTAAGTCCCCCGAATATATCAAAAGTGAAAAATAGAAGCCACTTGGAAATTATAAAAAGGAAATAGGATATGTCAAGAACTTCAATATTTGCTCTAGTACTGCTTAACATATCTTGGACCATAGTTTTATCAGATTTTATAAACGGTCCATATGACCTTCTTTCATTTATGAAAGAAGCTCTAATACAAGGGATCATGCTTTTTTCTAGTCCTATTTTGACTGTTTTTCTTATATTGTCCCACCAAAAAGACAGATAAAACTTTTTTAAAGATGGGTCTATCCCAAACCTAATTTTTAGAAAAAAATAAATGGCACTTAAAATTTTGCAAAAACACCTTAATCCTAAAAGATTTATTTGAGGAGGAAGTTTCAAATTGGGAGTATATTAATGATTGTCATATTGAAAATGTTTATATCCATGACGAGTTATTCATGCTCTTAAACCAATCAGAGAAGATGGCATCTAACAGAATGCCTAATGCTTGTGAAAAATTACCAGCAACATCATAAGGCTAAAAACCCCCCTCCTCTTATCAGAATGTCAACGAAAAATATGACACCGAAGTAGTTCTGTAAGATAATTAAACCTAACAACGGTAATAGAGGTATAAAATGACTAAAGAACAGAAATTAGATAGACCTCAAATATTATTCAGGGATGAGTGTTGGGATTTCAAAAAATCTTCTGTAGAGCTGGTTAATACAAGCCTAAACGGAGATTCAACAAAAGATATAAATCTCCTATCACAAGAAATAAATAAATCCTCTAATGCCAGTTCATACACAGATGGTAAACTCATTTTTGGATTAATTGATGCGGTGGTCATACATGACTCTCAATCTGATGCTGAAGAAGACATTGCTTGCATCCAAGACGAATTAAAAAATATTAACGTGCAAAATATTTTACATGACAAACTATTTTCTCTTTATAAAGATATTGAATGGTTTAAAACAAAGCAGCTTACTCACATCAAAGACATAAACGTTGAGGAATTCAAGGAACTAGGTTGTGACTTTCAAACAGATGCTACACTTGTAAGCCTTTTTATCTATAAGCTCAGTCCTGATTTTAAATCGCTGACAGGAACGATTTATGTCACTATCTATCCAACTAGTGAAAAGCTTCTGAAAATCGTTAACGCTGTAGAGGCAACGAAAAAACCTATGTATAAAACAAATGTTTCCACAACAGAAGTTCTGGAAAATGGCACGGATGATATCAAGAAGAATGCGGAGCTTTGGGCTAAAAATAACGGAAAATACCTCAAAAAATCTATGAAAATTCTAGTGCAAAAACTGGTTTTATCTTTAGGAAATTTAATGATACACCCTCAACCCAAGCTTGAAAAATAAGCTCTATACCTTAGTCTACACGCTTCATAGCGACAGATTGCGACATAGGATTATAAGCAGAACTGATAGAAATGAATAGCATGGCACTTAAACGAAAGCACCCAAGAAAAAACGTCACTTTTCCTATAACAAAAACGCCCCTCCTCACCTTACTGATTTTTATCTTTGGATTTGGTGCAGGTTATCTTTATTATGAAGATCAATTGCCCGCTGTCTTTTCTTCTGAAACCGAATCACCAAGGATCAACGTTTGTT
>DOCA01000230.1:5960-20653 GCA_003503995.1 Holosporales bacterium | reverse complement strand
AGCACCAGATACCAAGGGAAGCGTTAAAGACTCTTTAAAGAAAAAGATACCAAAAAGAGCGCCCCAAATCATTGAGGTATAAATCATGGGCGCAACTGCAACGGCCGGCGCAATGCTGTAGGCTCTTGTGAGAAAAATTTGCCCCACACCACCTCCAAGACCAAGAAAAGCCAATAACGCAAAATCCATCCAATTAGTTGGCATAGAAAACTCCATAAGCATAAAAGGGAAACTGGTGAGTGCAGCAAAAAGAGCCATATAAAAAACTGTTGTGCCAATAGCATTATAGCGTGTTGAAATGCGCAAAAGAATCATAATCACCGCATCCATAAAAGCGAAACAAATGGCAAGCAGGCTACCCATTTGAAAGTCTATGTCTGGGTTAGCCATCAATAAAACACCGCTAAAACCAACGGCAACAGCAGCCCAACGACGCCATCCCACTGCTTCTTTTAAAAAAGGAACTGAAAGGGCTGTTACAAACAGAATGGAAGAATAGGCAAGGGCCGTTACATCGGCAAGACGCCCTGTTTGAAAGGCTTTAAATAAGATAAAAACCGCAAACGAGCCGATGATGCCCGTTGCCGCTAATAAATGAAATTTTACGGGTTTAAGAGCGCTCTTACCCCCTTCTTTTTTAAGAAGATATAAAACAGGAAATAGCACAAAGAAAAAGCGGCAAAAAGTAATTTGCCACACGCTATAGGTACTCGCTAGGTCCTTAACAGCAACATTCACAATGGCGAAAATAAACATCGCCGAAATCATACACAAGATGCCATTTTTAACGTTCTGAGTGTGTTGTGTTTTCATACTTTTTCTTTTCTTCTTTTATAATTATATAGTGATTTAGGTTTGTGATGACCGGAGGCTCCTATAGTCATTCCAAAAAGGTCTCGCTTTCAGAAAGAGCAATCGACGACTATCCCTTATAGTTTAGGAGCGAATGACGACGTCTGGGGCCTTTTTAAAAGGACTATATATTAGCGTTTATTAGACCAAGTGCCCTGTATCGCATTAGTCGGTGTTGGCACCAAGCGCTCATTATATCCTGTTACATCAATGGCATAAAGATGAGGCGTGCCACGGCGATCATCCCGTGTATATAAAATCACACGACCATTGGGAGACCAACTAGGTCCCTCTACCAAATAACCACTTGTGATTAAACGCTCGCCAGAACCATCTGTTCGCATCAAACCAATATAGAACTTTCCCTGCCAAATTTTCGTAAACGTAATTAAATCACCTCGAGGAGACCAAACAGGTGTGCGATAACTGCCACTTCCAAAACTAATACGCTTTGCACTGCCGCCACTTGCACTCATAACATAAAGCTGATTTTGCCCAGATCGATCTGACTCAAAAACAATTTCTGATCCATCAGGTGAATAACTTGGAGAGGTATCAATAACAGGGTCAAAGGTAAGTCGCTTAATTTTTAATGTCTTCAAATTCATCTCAAAAAGAGACGTGTTTCCTTCATGGGAAAAACTCATGGCAAGGCGTTCTCCATCGGGGGAAAAACGAGGGGCAAAAGTCATGCCTGCAAAGTTTCCAACAAGGGTGGTCCGCCGTGTCTCACGATTAAAAAGATAAACACGAGGCTTGTTATGGGCATAATCTAAAAAGGCAATGTGTTTTAAATCTGGCGAAAACCTTGGGCTCATCACAAGATTTTTGCCATTAGTTAAAAAGCGATGGTTGGCGCCATCTTGGTCCATGATAGCAAGACGCTCTGTGCGTTTTATCCCCTTTTGCTCTCGGGAAACATAAACGATTTGCGTGTCGAAATACCCATCATCTCCAATAAGTCGACTGTAAATTGCATCAGCAACTTTGTGAGCGACGCGCCGCCAATCGTCCTCGCGCCCCACATAAGCTTTCCCTTCAATTTGGATCTCTCGGATGGTATCAAACACTCGAAATTCAACACGTATTTGCCCCCCAGAAGCATCAATAACTTTTCCAGACACAAGATTATCAGCCTTAATAAGGCGCCACTCGCTGTAATGAGGACTTTGTTGCAACGTTTCTATTTTTTGAATATACGCAGATTCTGGAATAAAATGAAAAAGCCCACAGCTTTTGAGATCCTGCAAAATAATTTCGCGAATTTGCTGTGCCATTTTCTTTTCAAAAGAAGATTCCCCTTCCAATATTGGAATCGCAATAGGGATCGGTGCTAAAGTCCCTTTGGTGATTTTAATATCCAAAGCCGCACGTGCCATCGGGCACGAAGCAAGATAAAAACAAGAAAATACCAAAAAAATGGTCCTAAAAATGCGCGTCATGGATCGTCCTTTAAAGCCTTAATTTCCAAACTATAGCATAGCTAGCGTATCTTTCAAATTGTCATCGGATGCAAAAAGAAAGTGTTTTTAGTCACTTCTGTAAAAGGGTTTTACGACTCCACATCTAAAGGCACATCTTGCTTGATGAAATACATCGCAACTTGTTCTTTTGTTACCTCTTTTAGATCTGCCGGAGACCACTTGGGCGCATGGTCTTTATCAATAATAACAGCTCGAATACCCTCAAAAAAATCAGGCGCTTTTATAAAACGCTGAGACATATCAAATTCCATGGACATGACTTCTGAAAAATCATTCAAAGTTTTCCAACGATTCATTTGCTCAAAAGCAACCGCTAAACTCGTGGGGGAGCGCTTTTTCAAGATCTCAAAGACTCCTTGAGAAAACTCACTCGAGCTGGCTTTCAACTGACTAAAAATACCGCCAATAGTTGTTGCTGTAAAAAGCTGATCAATCTCCTCTTTTTGCCTGGCCAAAGGGCTTTCTGGACGCGGTTCATCATAAAGTTTTAAAAACGTATCAATGGCGCTATGATCTTTACAGGGTAATTTTTTCAATTCATCAAAAACTTGAGCTTGCTTTTCATGTGGAATATAATGCGTGCCAATGCGAGCATAAAGCGCATCAGCTACTTTAATGTGATTACCTGTGAGGGCTAAATAAAGGCCAACTTTTCCAGGTGCTTGGTTCAAAAAATGGGTTGCCCCCACATCTGGGAAATAACCAATATTCGTTTCTGGCATGGCAACAAGTACATTTTCACTCATTAATCGATGAGACCCATGAACAGACAAGCCAATGCCGCCACCCATTGCAATACCATCCATAAAAGAGATATAGGGCTTGGGATAAGTTTTAATAATATGATTGAGGATATACTCTTCCCGAAACAAATGGTCTAAGTGCTCTAGGTGTCCCTGTGTTCCAGCTTCATAAACAGCACGTAAATCACCACCTGCGCAAAAGGCCCGCGGTGAATTAGAATGAACAACAACAGCTTGAACTGCCCCATCGGATTTCCAAGCAAGAAGTTGCTGCGCAATAGCCGTCATCATAGGTTGATTTAAAGCATTCAAAGCCCTTTGGCGATTAAGCTCTATAAAACCAATCTTATGAGAAATAGAGAAAAGGACATCTTGTTGAGTCATTTCTTGCATTTGTTCTAACATCATTTCTTCCTATTCTAAATCTTGAAAGCTCTACAATGCAACAAATAAGAGTATTTATGCCGTACAAGAGAGTCGAGTTTACCTCATAAACTGGTGCCATATTTTCCCAGGTAAAGTCGCTCCTGTTACTTTCTTCATGGGTTTATTATCATCATTACCAATCCACACGCCTGTGACGAAGTGGTCATTATACCCTATAAACCATGCATCTTTATAATTTTGGCTTGTGCCCGATTTTCCAGCACACATTCCCTCTTCCAATTTAATCTTACGCCCTGTTCCATACGTCATAACACCCTGTAACATTTGGTGCATTTGATAAGAAACGCCTCCAGATAAAAGTCGTTCATAGGATTGAGCCGGAGTGCGATACAAAACCTTACCACGCTTGGTTCTGATTTCAACAATACCAAAAGGTTTTGCAGGGTAGCCCTCTCGAGCAACACAAGCATAGGCTCCTGTCATCTCTAAAAGAGAGGCCTCACCAGATCCAAGAGCAATGGTCAGATCATCGGGTTGAGGTGTTGAAATACCTAAGCGACTGGCCATTTCGGCCACATTGCCACGACCAACAAAGCGTGCCAAACGCGCACTCACCACATTAATGGAATAAGCAAGTCCATCGGCCATACTGACATCACCTCGGCTTTTCCAGCCATAATTTTTAGGCTTCCAATTGCCAATAGAGACAGGCGTATCGACAATGCGACGTTGTGGCATTATACCTGACTCAAGGGCAGCTAAATACACAAAGAGTTTAAAAGCAGAACCTGTTTGCCGTTGAGCTTGAACAGCGCGGTTAAATTGACTTTTACCATAGCAACACCCACCAACCATCGCTCGAACAGAACCCGATGGAGTCATACTAATCAACGCCCCTTGGGTAGCTCCCAACGGTATGCCTTCTGCTTGAATCATATTATGAAGAATTTTTTCAGCCTTCTTTTGCAATTTGACATCAAGGGTCGTGGTAATGACCAGGTCTTGCAAAATACTCCCCACCATATTAGGTACAGTCTCAAGAATCCAGTCCACGAAATACCGCGCAAAAAGATTTCCATGTTGTTGAGCCAAAGGCGGAATCGACACCCCCTCCCATTTTTCTCTTTCCTTATCGGAAATATACCCTGCATCTAACATAGCGGTCAAAACCTGCTGGGTGCGTTTTTCTGCATAATGCGGATTATTAAGGGGCGAATATTTCGATGGGGCTTTTAAAAGACCCGCCAAAAGGGCTGATTCATAAAGAGTTAGCTGGGAGGCTTCTTTGCCAAAATAATGCTTGGCAGCAGCACTTAATCCAAAAGCACCAGACCCAAAATACACACGATTCAGGTAAATGGTCATGATTTGATGTTTGGTAAATTTTTGCTCGAGCCACAAAGAGAGCAAAACCTCTTGAATTTTGCGACGCATCGAACGATCATGGTAGGTATAAAGACCTTCTGTTAAAAGAAAATTCTTGGCTAATTGCTGTGTAATGGTGCTGCCGCCCTGAACCACCCGACCAGCTCTTAAGTTCCGGAAAAAAGCACGCCCAATACCGAATACATCAATCCCGAAATGATCAAAAAAGCGCCGATCTTCCGTTGCTGTAAAAGCCTGTACAACTCTTTTTGGAAGTGCTTCTGAATCAACAGGTTTCGCATAATAATCCCCAACAGTAACCATACGAGAGCCGTCTCGGGCAAGGAATGTCACACTAGGGCGTCTTGTTGTATCAGAAAGCTTATTAGCACTTGGTAAATCATACCCAAACCATAAAACAGCCAGCCCTCCAAATAAAATACCCCAAATGGAAAGCATCAAAACCATTTTCAAAAAGCGTCTTGATAAAGAACGGCTAGATGAGAGCCCTGAAGAAACGGTCTTTGTAGAACGTTTTTTTGTTTCTTTTTTAGGTGTCGTCTTTTTAGACAATGCCTTGGCTGTAGAAACGTTTTTTTGTTTCTTTTTTATAGGTTTCTTCGCAACTGTTTTTTTCTTTTTTGTAACCACTGTTCTGGTTTTAATCCTTTATAGATGGGAGAAAAGTTTCTCGTAATGGTTTTCAATATAATGCACAAACCACGCGGCGTATTTATCTGGATATAGTTCCATTTCTTGACGAATATCTTGAGGCGTTTTCCACTCACACGCTGCCACTTCATTGGGATCAAGGCAAAAACGCTGTTCCTTATATTGGGCTTTAAAGACATGAACATATTCGTGCTCAATCATTCCCAAATCCAAGGACTTCTTATAATAAATATGAGTTAACGGCTCAACCTCCGTTTTAAACCCCAACTCTTCTTGAACACGCCTGATGGACGCATCTTGAACATTCTCACCCGGAAAAGGATGGCCGCAACAGGTATTAGCCCATAATTCTGGGGCATGATATTTACTAGAAGCACGCTGCTGGATCAACAGCTCTCCCTTATCATTAAAGAGAAGAACTGAAAAAGCACGATGCAATAAACCTTTGCGATGCACATCAAGTTTCTCACCATAACCAACAACGTTATCATCTTCATCTACTAAAATAACAGATATGTCTTCATCTCTTAGCATTTTTATCCCATGCAGGTGGTTTAAGTAATTGTTTTTGTTCTCGTTCAGGCATTAACGGGTGGGTAGATATATCATTTCAAGGGCTAAAAGTCCGTGGATTGGAAGCTACATCATACCCTTTCTTGCGTTTATTCGCCTGAAAACCGAGGTTATCTTCATTCCCAGGGCTCTGTGTAAAAAGGCTTTTCTCTTTTTCAAGGGCCTGCTTTCACTCTAGATTACTTCCCTTAAGATTGGGAGTAGGTAGTGCCAGATTTAGTGCCTCTTGCGCACCCCAAACAGTCTGAATAGAGGCATTTAAAACAAGAAATCCAGCTACGAAAAACCCAATCAATCTTACCATCTAATGTCCTTTTCTAAACATCAATATTTTGCGCTTTTAACGCGTTTTCCTGAATGAAATCACGGCGCGGCTCAACCACATCACCCATTAGTGTTGAGAAAATATTCTCCGCATCATCTGTGTGGTCAATACGCACTTGCAAAAGTGTTCGTGCCTCAGGATCCAAAGTTGTCTCCCATAATTGATCCGCATTCATTTCCCCAAGGCCTTTATAACGTTGGACAGAAATGCCTTTACGACCTAATGTTAAAATCGCATCGGCAAATTCAACGGGTCCAAAAACGGCAACATCTTTGTATTCATTCCGATCTTTTAAGGTCAAAGTACCCCCTGCTCCGAAATAATCTTTCATCAAAGGAGCCATTTTCTGCAGAGCATGGTACTCGACGCCACGAAGCACATACTCGTCGAACTCATATTTTTCGAGAACACCGCGCACGCTGCGATGAATAGCAAAGCCATCTTCTGTTACAAGACCTTCCCAGGTGCCAATATCATCCAAAGCCGCAATTTCATTCATGCGGGCAGCCAATTTGTCTGATGCTTCCTTGCGATTATCTGGCTCGAGGTATGTCACATTCAAGAGATCCAATAATAAGGCTTGTTCAACAGGTTTTGTTGATCCAATACGAGCCCCCAAAACAACAATATTTCTACGGGCTTCAAGAGCTTTGAGAACGGCGTTTCGAAGGTCATCTCCTGCAATCTGCACACCCCCTTTTTGTATAAAATGAGCCCCATTAATTCCCGAAGAAATCAAGTAGTCTTCGAGAGCTGCATCGTCCTTTACATAGGTAATAGAGTTCCCACGCTTTAAACCATAAAGAGGTGGCTGAGCAATATATAAATAGCCTCTCTCAACAATCTCTGGCATCTGGCGATAGAAAAAAGTCAACAGCAGTGTGCGAATGTGACTTCCATCAACGTCCGCATCGGTCATAATAATAATTTTATGATAACGTAATTTTTCGATATTAAATTCTTCACTGCCAATACCAGCCCCAAGAGCCATAATAAGGGTCCCGATTTGTTCGGAGGCCAACATCTTATCAAAGCGAGCACGTTCAACATTAAGAACCTTACCACGCAAAGGAAGAATCGCTTGGAATCTCCGGTTACGACCACTTTTAGCAGACCCTCCAGCAGAGTCTCCCTCAACAATAAAGACTTCGCTTAAAGACGCATCTTTTTCTTGGCAGTCAGCAAGCTTACCAGGTAAAGACGCCATATCAAGAGCGCCTTTACGGCGTGTTAATTCACGAGCCTTACGCGCTGCCTCTCTTGCCGTTGCAGCTTCAATTGCCTTTTGAATAACTTGTTTTGCCTCATTGGGATGTTCTTCAAACCACTGTGATAAACGATCGCCAACTTGACTCTCTACAACGGGGCGAACTTCCGAAGACACAAGCTTATCTTTTGTTTGAGAGGAAAATTTTGGATCAGGTACTTTAACAGATACAACACAGGTCAAGCCTTCGCGAATATCATCGCCCCCAAGACTAACTTTGGATTTTTTAGCCAGACCCGTTGAATTAACATAGGTATTCACAACACGGGTTAATGCCCCTCTAAAACCAGCAAGGTGCGTTCCGCCGTCCCGTTGAGGGATGTTGTTTGTAAAACAAAGGACTGTCTCATGGTAGCTATCATTCCACTGCAAACCAACATCAACGGTGATGCCGTCGACTTCTCCTGTTAACATGATAGGTTCAGGCTGCATGGGACTCTTACTACGATCAAGATATTGCACAAAAGAAGCTATACCACCCTCATAGTACAGCTCACTGATTTTATCTTCGTCACCTCGTAAGTCCGATAAATGGATGCGAACACCAGAGTTCAAAAAAGCGAGCTCACGCAAACGGTGCTCAAGCCTAGAGAACTCAAAATTAATATTTGTAAAGGTCTCAGTCGATGGCATAAAGGTAACTTCCGTCCCCTTTTTACCCTGTGCATCGCCTACAATTTCGAGAGGTGCAACAGAATCACCATGCTCAAAACGAATCACGTACTCTTTATCATTTTTCCAAATGCGCAACTCAAGATGAGAAGAAAGCGCATTCACAACGGAAACACCCACACCATGAAGACCACCAGAAACCTTATAAGAGTTCTGATCAAACTTACCTCCTGCGTGCAATTGCGTCATAATGACCTCTGCTGCAGAAATGCCTTCTTCTTTGTGAATGTCTACTGGAATACCACGGCCGTTATCACGTACAGTAACACTGCCGTCAGCATTAATAATCACATTGACAATATCACAATGACCCGCCAATGCCTCATCGATCGCATTATCGACAACTTCATAAACCATATGATGCAAGCCTGATCCGTCATCGGTGTCTCCGATATACATACCAGGGCGTTTACGAACAGCATCTAGCCCCTTAAGGACACGGATAGAATCGGCGCCATATTCTGGGGAAGTCGTCTCTGGAACGGATTTAGAAGGATTTGTATCTGCGGTCATTAGCTCACTCATATTATTGTCCTTCCTTTATACAACTTCTAGGGCCCCCTGGGCAATTTTAAAATGTTGAATTTCCCGTCCAAATTCAGAAAAAAGGTCAGAATCCGTCCCTGTCATCCAAGCTTGAATCTTTAAATTCAAAATTTCTTCAAATAAAGCCCGTCGTCGCCCCTCATCAAGATGCGCCACAACCTCATCCAATAACAAAATAGGAACCTGATCTCCCCGCAAGGCCTGCAAGCGACTAGCAGCCATCACAATGGAAATCAGAAGCGCTTTTTGTTCTCCCGTCGAGCAGTGTTCCGCTCGACGATTTTTCTCTACATAATGCACATGAAGAGCCGAACGGTGGGGACCCTGAAGAGTTCGTCCCGACTCCGCATCCTGAGAACGGTTCTGAGCCAAATGCCTTTGCAAACGATCTTCAGCCTCCAAGGCCGACCGTTCTTGCAAATCCGTTTCGCACTCTCCCACAATAGAAAGCGCTGCCTTTGGAAAAAGCCCTAAAGCCCATTCTTTTGCTTGCTTCAGTGTTTCAATGGTTTGTAAACGAGCTGCTGCAATGGCTACACCTGATTCTGCCATCTTAGCCTCCAAAGTGTCCAACCAAGCTGTTTGGGATATCCCCCCTTGTTTTAAGAGGCGTAAACGCTCTCTCATCACATGATCATAGCGCATGACGCGCCCTGCATGGTGAGGATCTAGGCCATAAACCAAACGGTCCAAAAAGCGCCGCTTTGCTGTTATCCCATCGGAAAAAACACGGTCCATTTGAGGTGTTAACCACTGCACATTTAAATGCTCACTTAACGTCGCTTGCGAGCGAACATCTTCCCGATTAATACGCAACAACCGTTTCTCATTTTCCCCAACCCTCAAATCGAGCCCCGTACCAATATCGGTCATACCATAGGGTGTATTAAGGGAAGCCGCAACGGACCAAGAGGAAAAAGCCTCGCCCTGCTCCGTATCGGGGTGACATAAAGCCTCAGATAATTTAACACTGCGCAAACCCCGCCCAGGGCTCAAAAAAGAAATAGCTTCTAAAATGTTTGTTTTCCCTGCCCCATTTTGCCCCGTTAAAACAACAGGGCGTGTATCACAGTCAATCTTTAAGGAGGGATAAGAGCGAAAGCCAGACAATACCAAACGGCTAATACCAGACGCAATTCTTGGAGAGTCAGATGGCTGGGAAAGAGGCACAGATAAAGTCATATGGATTCTTTTGTTGAAACACGGTTATTTTGGCAAGTCCTTGAACGCCCCAAAATGCATCGACTACGACTTAAACACCGAAAAATATCCTATTTCAGCGTAGACCTTTAAAATTCAAGCACTCAAAACGGACTTTCAAAATTTGAGCACTCAAAAATGTCTTGGCAAAATGGTTAAGCGAAGGCGATCAGCAAAAGTGCGCTATTTTGGCGCGAAATCTTTCAAAATTCAAGCACCTAAAAACGTCTTGGCAAAATGGTTAAGCGAAGCGGTTTTGGATGAGAAAAATGTGAAGGGAGACCGTGGAAACGTAAGCGTACCTTAGTACGCGCGTCCCGCGAAAGTTAACCTTTTACATTTTTATCGCCAAAAGAACCTTTTGACAGGATGTTTTTTAGATGCGCATCGGCATCAAAACATACATCGCTTCTTTCTCTTCCACACTTTGAATCATAACCGGTGACGCCTCATCAGAAAAAGACATCTCGGCATCTTTTCCGTCCATTTTATCGGTCACATCCAAAAGGTATTTCGAGTTAAAACCAATACTAACAGGCGCCTCACCATACTCAATTGGCATTTCTTCGTCAGCTGTTCCAAAACCACTGCCATCGGCTGAAAAAGAAATTTTACCACTATCAATGGCTAATTTTACACCGTGTGTTTTCTCAGAGGCCATGGTCGCAACGCGATCAACAACTGTTGCCATATAGCTTGGATTAAAGGAGAAACTTTTATCAGCATTTTTAGGCACAACACGTTCGTACTCAGGAAACTGACCATCAACAAGCCTTGAGATCAAGTAAGCATTTTCAAACCGAGCACTAATTTGTGTCTCAGAAAGAGAAATCTTAATATCTTGGTCTGTATCCGAGGCCATATCTTGAATTTGGGCAATGGTTTTTCGCGAAATAATCACACCAGGAATACCATCAGCTCCTTCAGGCAATGGTGCTTGCATACGAGCCATGCGGTGCCCATCGGTTGCAACAGCACGCAATTTACCATCTTCTGTTGCATGCATATAAATGCCATTTAAGTAATAGCGTGTTTCCTCCGTTGACATGGCAAAGGCCGTACGATCAAACAACGAAATCAACGTCTTAGCTGGTACAGAAAACGTATTGGGTAGCTCTGCAATGGTCACAGCAGGATAATCATCAGGAGAAAGCACTGAAAGCTCAAAGTGAGATTTCCCAGATTCAACGGATAACCGTGAGCCTTCTTCATTCAATGTCAAAAAAATCTCAATGTATCCGGGAAGTTTACGCACAATATCATGGAGCATTTTACCAGAAACCGTAATTTTTCCCTTAGCTTCGATGGCCGCTGGAACAGTTTCCACAATAGAAATCTCAAGGTCCGTCGACGTAAACAACACCTGGTCTTCGCCAGTCGCATCAATGAGAATATTCGCCAAAATAGGAACGGTGGTCCGGCGTTCAATGATATTATTGCTGTGTTGAAGGGCTTTTAAAAAGTGACTACGGCTTAAACTGACTTTCATGGTGATCCTTAAAGTGAAATGACACTATTTTAGTGACATTCTAGCGATTCCGAAAAACTTTAAAAGCCTTTATTTTATAAAATTGAAAAGAAGATCCTGCAGCCTCACAAAAGCAAGCTTTAACACGCCGACACCTCCTGGAAATATTTTTAATCATTTCCTTAAAGTTTTATATAGTTTATTGCGATATATAAAAAATAAGAATAGATTTTAATTAATTTCAAATGGCTCGCAAACAACCATTCCCTGATATTAAAAAATTGTATGGTCTTGCGGCAGCACGCTGCAACTTTCCAGAGTGCAAAATAGATTTAATATTAGAAAATCCACTCGACACAAAATCGAAGCAAATCGGAAAAATTGCCCATATCATTGCACATAGCAATAATGGTCCAAGATCTGACAATTCCTACCCCCCATCAAAAATTGATACATATGATAACTGGATTTTATTATGTGGTACACATCATGATATTATTGATACTAATGTTGATCAATACCCCGTACAAAAGCTTCATAAAATGAAATCTGACCATGAGGCGTGGGTTCAAATGTCATTAAACAAAGCAGTAATGAATATTAGTTTTCCTGAATTAGAAGTTACAGCCAAAGCTATTATGTCTAACACATTCATAGATGAAGAGACTTCTTTTGAAATTCTACCGCCAATAGAAAAAATAAAGAAAAATAGCTTAACTCAAAACACTCATAACCTTCTTATTACCGGGATCGCCAGGAGTCGTGAGGTTGCTACATACCTCAAAAGCCAATCTAAGCTTGATAATAATTTTCCAAAAAAATTAAAAAAGGGCTTCTTAGAAGAATACGGCCGACTAACATCAGAAGGGATACAGGCAGATGACCTGTTTAACAATATGTTAGAATTTGCAAACGGCAATAATTATGATTTTAAGCGCCAAGCAGCAGGCTTGGCAATATTGACACACTTATTTGAAATTTGTGAGGTTTTTGAAAAATGATTTTACCCACAAAACATATCCCAGCCAATGAAACTTTAATTGGCGCAGGGGTGGTAATACTGCAGAGAATTCAAAGCCCCATTGCTCTTTCAACATTGTGGGAAAGCACCAAAAACAATCCAGCCATACAAACCTATGAAAGGTTTATTTCGACCTTAGATATGCTCCATATTATTGGTGCAATTCACTTAGAAAACAATAAAATAAAAAGAGCTTAATATGATACATGGAATACATTCCAACAAACCTTCTTTCAAAAGCGTGCATTTTGACCAAGGACTCAATGTCATCATTGCAGAACGGCAAGACGAATCTGATAAAATAAAAACAATTAACAGTAGAGGGAAATCAACACTGATTTCTATAATAAATTTTTGCCTAGGAAGTAACTCTTCTAGAAGTGGGCTTTGCATTGATGCGCTAGATGGTTGGAAATTTACAATAGATATTACACTATTTGAAAACCGTGTCAAAGTTACAAGAGCAGTCAGTTACTCTAATAAATTTGTAATCGAAGGCTCAACAAAAAGCTGGCCCTTTAGCACAGAATTGGACGAAGAAACCGCTAAACACTTCTTAACTTTAGAAAAATGGAAACAACTTCTTGGACTCGCCTTGTTTAACATACCAGAAACGAGCAATTTATCTATTAGAAGTGCCCTTTCATATTTTCTGAGATCTGGTAATGATGCCTATAGCCAGCCTCTAAAATTTTACTCCAGTCAGTCAAATAGTGCCGCAAATATTTACAACGCTTTTCTTATTGGGCTTGATCCTCAACACGCAGCTGACTGGGTTAAGCTTCATAAACAAAACAAGGCCTTAAAAGCCCTAGAAACAGCTATCAAAGAAGATGTTTATGAATCAGAGTCAGAATTAGAAAAACAAAAAGCAGACGCGGAATCGGAACTACAGAAAAGTCGCACCTTACTCTCTAATTTCACGGTTCACGAAAAATACAAAGATATTCAAATCAAAGCAAACAATCTAACAAGAGAGCTACACAGCCTCGTTAATGAAAGTATGACTGATAAGCAAAAACTTGAATATTATGAAGAGGCTACATCTGAAGAAAAGCCACCTGAACAAAAGAAGCTAGAATCAGTTTACAAAGAAATTGGCTTGATTTTTCCAAATTCAATCAAGAAAACATTAGAAGAAGCCCTTGTTTTTCACGAAACAATAATTCAGAATCGTTCAAGTTTTTTAAGCTTAGAAATAGAAATCATTAAAAACGAAATAAGAGAAAGAGAAAGGCTTATAACGACACTTACAGACATGAAATCTGAATGCATGAAAGTTCTTAGCACGCATGGAGCACTAGAAGAATATTCTCTCATTCAAGAAGAAAACACAAAACTCGTCCAAAAATTAGAAAATATCAGCCATAATATTAAAGAAATTCGTAACAGAAGCGAAAAACGCCAAGAAATTAAATTCTCAAAAATAGAATTAAATAAAACCGCTACCTTAGACTACGTAGAGAAAAAAAATTTGATAGACCAAGCAATAAGTCTATTTAACGAAATAGTAGGATCTTTGTATAAAAAATCTGGGGAATTTTCAATTGATATATCAAATAAAGGATATCATTTTGAAATAGATATAGCAGGCAGTAGCGGTGGTGGTATTGGTAAAATGAGGGTATTTTGCTACGACTTAATGATCATATGTATGCAAAGTATTTTAGAGAGGCATATAAACTTCCTTATTCATGACAGCATCATTTTTGAAGGCGTTGATGACAGGCAAGTTGCTCATGCAATCGAGCAAGCAAGCAAAAAATCAACAGAACATAACTTTCAATATATCATGACCATTAATTCTGACATGGTGCCCTATAACGATTTTAGTGAAAACTTTGATTTTGATAAATATATAAAATTAAGACTTACTGATGATGAAGAATTTGGATGCCTTCTTGGCATCACTTACTAACACAAAATAAATAACCAACCCCATTATAAAAAGAAAAGTATTTACCGAGGGGATACGCCAAAAAATGGCTGGGAAACCAGGATTCGAACCTGGGTTGCCCGGTCCAGAGCCGAGAGTTCTACCGCTAAACTATTTCCCAAAGTCCTAAAGGCACCTCACATACTATAGTGATTTAGGTTTTGCCCCTGCAAATGACCGGA
>DOCA01000230.1:0-5925 GCA_003503995.1 Holosporales bacterium | reverse complement strand
CAGTGCAAAGATAATTTACTATATTAAGACGCCCTCAAAATTAAATCCATTATACTCATTTTTTATAAAGGGTCTAGAGCCTCTTACCATGAAGACGAACGAAAGCGCCCGCCCTTTTTACCGCCCCCATATTTATGCTGATAAACGGAACGATGGGAAGACATTCCAACATGAGAATGAAACCCCTTGTTCCCCCATTTGCGTTTGGGCGCAAGCTCTTTATCACTACTAGTACTGACACTTGAACTATCTCCATTGGAAGACTCTTTACTGGAAGAAAGAGCTCGTTTTGGTTGCCTTTTTTTCCAATTCAGAGCCCGTTCTAAATACCCCTGAAATTCATCCCCTTCAATGTCATATTTTTTCTTTAAACGTAGGACCCAATTTGCTTGGCCTGCAACTAAATACGGGCGATGAGAGTCATCGAAAAAATAAAATACAGCACGAGCCTCAACTAAAAAATCCTCCGCAGCACTTTCAAAAAAGCCTTCTCTTTGTAGCAAAACCTCTCGATAAAGTTCTTGTAAATTCAAGAAGCTTTCACCTATTCCTATCTCATAGGGTCTTAGCATTATAACTAATTTTTTCACTGAATGAAGATCGACACCAATCTTAGCTTGTTTCTCGTAAAAAGACTGAGAGATCATGGCAAAAGTCTGGAGCTGAGTCATTTCACTACCAGACAACTCCTCTCCCAAATTCTCTTCTAAAAAGCGCTTTACTTCTTCAATAGCTCCTTCAAGATTTTCTTTTGTCCTACTTCCTACAAATCGCGTAACACACTCAAGTTCCCCCAAAACGCCTACATCAACAGGATCCACCTTTAATGATGCTGTTGCCTTTGGTATGGCCTCAAGTTCGCTTGTATTCCCCTCGGTAACTAGACACCTAACAGTCAAAATAAAAAAACCAATACTCCAAAAATACAACCAAAATTGCAACTTTGTTCTTCCCATTGTTCCGTTCCTTCTATAAATTATCCTTGTTTCCCAACCTGCTTTTAAGGTATACCTAAGAGAAAGTTCGGCCTTATTAATACTATGACACAAAGTCACAACCTTGACACGACCTCAAACGATTATTTTGCTGCCATTGACCTTGGCAGCAGAAACTGCCGCCTGCTTATTTCAAAAAGATCAACAACTTCCTCTAATGGCGCCTTTGAAACATCTCTTCATAACATTGAAGCGACTTCTCGATTTGTCTGTCTTGGAGAACACCTTACGAAAACAAATAAGTTATCCGACGCTGCCATGGAGCGCGCTTTAGAAACTCTTAAGGCTTTTCAAAAGAGAATTTCCCACTATGACAATGTGCAAATGTTAGCCGTCACAACAGCTGCAACCCGCATGGCAAAGAACAGCAACACCTTCCTTCGGCAAATCAAAAAGAAACTCGACCTCGAGCTCAAGGTCATTTCTAGCGAAGAAGAAGCCCTTTATGCCACTCTTGGTTGTGCTGAACTCGTTAATAAAAAATATAAAAAAGCCATTATTTTTGATATCGGTGGTGGCAGCACAGAAGTAATTTTAGCCGACTTCACCGATCATGATACACCTCATATAACGACTTCTATCTCTATCCCCATGGGCGTTGTTTCCTTAGCAGAAGATCAAGATCACACAACCTTTAAAACCTATTCAAAAACCGTTGAAGATATCTTGTCATACACAGAGCCCTTTTGTAAAGAGCACGGCATTATAGATCTCATTGCTCAAGACCAAGTTCAGCTTATTGGTACCTCAGGCACGATCACAACAGTTTCAGCCCTCCATCAAAACCTCAAGTTCTATAACCGCGACAAAGTCGATGGTAGCATTTTAAGCTTTGCTGATATTGAAAGCACCATCAAGCATGTCCAGCTCATGGGAAAAGACGAGCGTCTTTTTCACCCGTGCATAGGACAATCCCGAGACGATCTTATCCTCGGGGGGTTGGCCATTTTTGAAGGAATCTATAAAGCCTTTCCCAACCTCCCTGTCACTGTTACAGATCGCGGCGTTAGAGATGGTATCGTTTATGCCCTCGCTTACCCTGAACGTTTTGAGCCCCAACGCCACAGTATTATGCTATGACCCTTACAAGACACATCACAAAGCGCCCAAAAAAGACCGATACAGCGAGCAATCGAACCATCGGCGGGTTTCGTAAAAAAAGCATCCAGCTCAAAACAGCTCGAGGGCGCAAAAATTCATCACAACGCTGGCTCCAGCGTCAGCTCAATGACCCTTACGTTCAAGAAGCCCAATCCTTAGGTTATCGCTCACGAGCTGCTTTTAAGCTCATTGAAATTAATGAGCGTTTTGATCTCATTAAGCCTAATTCTATTATTGTTGATCTTGGTGCGGCACCGGGAGGATGGTCCCAAATAGCAGCACAAATGATTGCTGAAAAGAAAGGCCGCGGGGCTGTTTTTGCCTTGGATCTTATTGAAATGGATGCCTTAACAGGTGTTACTTTCGTTCAAGGAGATTTCTTAGAACCAGAGATCAAACAAAAACTCCGTGACCTCCTTCCAGGGCCCGTTGATTTTGTCATGAGCGACATGGCGGCCTACACAACAGGCCACTCAGGAACGGATCATTTACGAACCACCTTGCTAGGGGAGATGGCTTTTTCTTTTGCCCTTGAGACCCTCAAACTAGGTGGCGATTTTGTGGCAAAAGTTTTTGCGGGCGGCACCCATAAAGAGCTCCTCGACCTCTTGAAAAAACATTTTAAAACCGTTAAACATTTCAAGCCTCCTGCAAGTCGCAAAGAATCTCCTGAAACCTATGTTGTTTGCCTTAACTTTCAGCCCTAAAAAATAACCCTTCAAAAACCAATAGAGTATTCCTTTACTATGAGACATAACGCTCACCACCAAACGGCCCTAGAAATTTTAGATACCTATCGCCCCACCAAAAGCCCCCTTGCAAGCCATATTAAAAAAGAACTCAAGAACCGACGCTATGCAGGCTCTAAAGATCGCCGTACCATAACAGAAATTATTTATACAGTTATGCGCCGAGCGCCTCTTCTTCTTGAAGCCCTTGGGTTACCAAAGTGGGAAATCAACAAAGGTCGCCCCTTGATGCTAGCCTACCTTGCCCTTTATCAAGACACCGCAACCCTCAATGAGATTTTTTGTGGTGACGGCCATAGCCCGTCAGCATGCACCGATGAAGAGTTAGATTTCATTAGCACTTTATCCTTAGAGAATAATTTTTCTGAGGCCGCACAAAATTGGATGGGAGAATGGCTTTTTGCAACCCTTCAAGAAATCTGCAACCCTGAGGATTTTGATCAATTCAAAGAGCAAGCCCCTTTCGATATTCGTGTCAGTCAATCTCTTTGCGATATCAAAGATGCCCTAGAGCAAGATAAAACAATAACCTTAAAAGAAACAGACTACTCCCCCCTTGGTCTTCGAGTTTCCAGTCAACACAATTTGCAAAACCATCCTCTTTTTCAAGAGGGAGCTTTTGATATCCAAGAAGAAAGCTCACAAATCGTTTCTCTTTTATGCGATCCAAAACCCTCTATGAAAATTTTAGACCTATGTGCTGGAGCAGGTGGAAAATCCCTTGCTCTTGCAGCTCTTTGCCCAGAAGCTGAAATTACTGCAACAGATATAGCACCTCACCGGCTTGATATTGCTCAAAAACGAGCCCACCAACAAAATCTCACCAACATCCATTTTGTGGATTACAGAACTTTTATAAGAGACGTTTCCCACATTGATCTTTATGACCTTGTTCTAGCTGATGCCTCTTGCTCAGGTACAGGCACCTTACGTCGTCACCCTGAGCTCAAAGTTAGTCTCTCACCTGATATCATCGAGGACTATATCCAAACACAGCAACAGCTCCTCATTGATGCTCAACGTTTTGTTGGGCCCAAAGGTCGTCTTGTTTATGCAACATGTTCTCTCTTAAAAAGGGAAAACCAAGATCAAGCCAAATGGTTCCTTGAAAACCACCCCTTCTTTTCAGAGGTGAAGGCAAAAGATATATGTGATAAACTATTAAAGAAAATACCAGAACAAACAGACTCTTTCTTAGAGCTCACACCAGGGAAACACAAGACAGACGGTTTTTTTGCAGCCTTTTTCGATAAAGATTAAGTTTATCCGAACCCCGCAAATTTTCTGACTTTAAACCACAGTCTTTAAAAAGCGATAAAGCCAGTTGGTGAGGAGCGCCGGAACGACATCTGGGATTGTTTTGAAATGACCAGAGAGGCTTATCGATATTATGACTAAAAAAACACTTCCCCTTATCCTTTTTGGGATCCTCCTTTTAGGTGGGCTCTTTTTTTATTATCAAAAAACATCTGCGGAAAAAGAATCTGTCATCACCCTTTACGGAAATGTAGATATTCGAGATGTTAATCTGTCTTTCCGAGTTTTTGGACGCATCAAAACCATGCTTCATGAAGAAGGGGCGCAGGTCAAAAAAGGGGACCTTGTTGCCCTCTTAGATAAGCGCCCCTATCTTGATGAAGTTCAAATTGCTCAGGCTGGCATCGAGCAAGCAACCGTTGCCTTTAACAATGCTGAGCGCACTTATAAACGCAAAAAAGAACTTGCTGGTAAAAAATTTGCTTCAACCCAAGACTTGGATGATATTCAAGCTAAACGAGATGAACTAAAAACAGAAATTATTGCTGCCAAAGCAAAACTTCAAAATGCCCAAACAAGCCTTGATGATACGGAAATTTATGCCCCTGCCAATGGCACTATTTTAACCCGCGTAAAAGAAGAAGGCGCCATTGTTAACGCCGGGGAAAGCACCTATGTTCTTGCTCTTTCAACACCCATTTGGATCAGAGCCTATGTCCATGAAACCGACTTAGGGCGTATTTATCAGGGTATGGAAGCTAAAATTACAACCGATGCCAATCCAGACGAACCCTATATTGGTCATATTGGATTCATTAGCCCCGTCGCTGAATTTACGCCTAAAGCCGTTGAAACACCTGAACTTCGCACCCAATTAGTCTACCGTCTACGCATCATTGTTGCAAATACAGATCAATATTTACGCCAAGGTATGCCCGTTTCTGTTCACATTGACAGAACGCAAAAAATGCCTGAAAAACCGAACACAACAGCTTCTTCAAAAGTCTGATCATAAGGAATAAAGCTTTGATACAAAAGACTCAAGGCATTGTCATTTCAGACTTAAGTAAGGTCTTCCCAAAGGCCAATGTACCTGCGTTAAACAACCTATCTGCTTTTATTAAACCAGGCATCATTACCGGACTCGTGGGGCCCGATGGGGCTGGCAAGACAACGCTTCTTCGCCATATTGCAGGTATTTTGAAACCAACCAACGGCACTATTGTTGTTAATGGTTTTGATAGCATCAAAAACAGTACTAATATCCATGAAACCACAGGGTATATGCCCCAAAAATTTGGGCTTTATGAAGACTTATCAGTTCATGAGAACCTGAATCTCTATGCAGATATTTTTAACATGTCCAAGGCTGAGCGCACCGAGCGTTTTGAAAAACTTCTCCGATTCACCAATATGGCGCCCTTTCAAAAACGTCTTGCGGGGAAACTCTCTGGAGGAATGAAACAAAAGTTAGGTCTTTCTTGCGCTCTCCTCCGTCAGCCAGAAGTGCTTTTATTGGACGAGCCAAGTGTTGGTGTGGACCCTATTTCACGGCGAGAGCTCTGGTCCATTGTGCGCAATATGGTGCAAGATGGCACAACGGTTATTTGGAGCACCGCTTATCTTGACGAGGCCGAGCAATGTGAAGACGTTATTGCTTTAAACGAAGGAAATATTATTTATACAGGCAACCCTCAAGATATTTTTAAAAAAGTTCAAGGGCGTGTTTTTGAAAGCAAAGCTCTTGCTCAACACAAAAGAGAAACGCTTCAGGGCATGCTTAAAGACGAGAACATCATTGATGGCCTTATTAAAGGCGCAGG
>DOCA01000024.1 GCA_003503995.1 Holosporales bacterium | reverse complement strand
ACACAACTTTCGGTCATAGCTCGATCAGATGCACCTGCAGGGGTTAGCAACATATAGATACCAACTCATCAGAGAGATGGAGGAAAATAATGAAAATTTGTGACCTCAAAATCGCTTTTCTAATTGTTTCAGCTCTTTCTTTAATTGCCTTGCTGCCAATGCCGTATGGTTATTATATTTTCCTAAGAATAGCCGTCACAGGACTAGGGGGCATAAGCGCATATTTGCGCTATACATCAGGTAAAAGAGATTGGATGGTCTGGTCTTGTATTGCCGTAGCTATCCTTTTTAATCCATTCATCCCCATCCATTTAACAAAAGAGATATGGATGGTCTTTAATGTGATGACGGCTGGGTTATTTACCTGCCTATATGTGAAAGTGAAAAATGAGTTTTGAACGTATAATAATATATATAGATGTTCTTGGTTTTTCTAAAAAAGTTCAAGGTGAAGAGAACTTTTTAGAAAGTTATGAGGCGAAATTAAGAAATCTATATGATATACATAATTGTAATCAAGAGTTTGTGGAGCATAGGAAAGGTTTTTATTCGCTTGAATTTAAATCAACGATGATTTCCGATTCTTTTCTTTTTAGCCTCCCATTGGAAGAAAACCCAAGAATTCTTGAAAATATGCCAGAACAATTCCGGGAGGCCTCAGCTAAACAAAGTCTAAACTACATTTTGCTTGCAGCCTTGAATATATATCAAGATGTGTTTTTTGAACTGAAGGGTTTGGCAAGGGGGATCATACATATTGGAGACCTTATCCATGATGAACATTTTATTGTTGGGAAGGGTTTTATAGAGGCGTATGAGTTAGAGAGAGAGGAGAGTTTTCAGCATCCATCTATTTACCTTTCTAGTGCATTCCAAGAGAGATATAAAGATGAAATTACAAGTGAGCTGAAAAAAGATAGAAACCATACTCTTTTAAGAGAAGAAAATAATAAAATATACATTTTTCCGGCTGGTTTTAATACGGGTACGAATAGGGAAAAAACACAAAATATTATCAAAAATGGTTTAGAGGAAGCACAAAACATTTCAGATGCTAAACGCCCTCCTTGTGATAAGTGGATTTGGTTTGAAAAAATACTTAGAGAAGTAGACGAAAAAATTGATTAAATCCCTAAGCCGGCCCCACGATTATGCGGTTGCTGCTTTTGCGTCTCTTCAACGCGATGAGCTAGCTCTGACTCATGGGATTTGAGGTCTGCTATTTTTGAGTCATCAAGGCCTTTTAAGAGGTCTTCGCGTTGTTGGGTGTAGTTGGCCAGGGCGCCTTGGTACTCTTGTTTGTTGCTAACGCGCTCGATGCTGTCATCGAGGTTCTTAAGTTCTTTAATGAAGTCCTTTACGAAATCATCCCCAGGGGTTTTTGACTTGTCATCAAAGGTAATATCGACCTGTAAACTTGAAGGCTGCTCACTAAGAGGTTTGCTCGGATCAAAGTCACCACCGCCACATTCTTTTTTCCACCAATTAAGGGTATCAAAAGGATCTTTTTGAACATCTTCCAAAAGATGCCCTTTGTTCCAATTTCTATTTTCTGGCTTGGAGAGTTCTTGCTCGAAGTAAGCTAGAATATTATTTTTTAAGGTCGCTTCTTGAGATGTTTTTTCGTCCCCTTTCTTATCCATTGACGCCACAAGCTTTTCTTGATCTTGGGGCGTATTTGTTGACGGGTTAATCCCAACGTCAGCAGATTGGTTTTGGGAAAGGGAATGATTTTTTTGTCTGTCATCAGTGTTCTCAACTTGGTTTTCCCGGAGAGTTGATTTTTGTTCAACAAGCCCCGGTACTTGATCTATTAGACGATCTATGACTGAGCCTAACCCTTCTTGTTTTAAGAGATCGTTAAAATCAAGTTTCACATTTGTTAATTTTGGATTTTTCCATGAGTCTTTTACGGGTAAAATAATGGAAACACTATTTCCTTTAGCCTCAAGATTTGCCTTGGCTTTTTCCGTTGCTTTCCAGGACTGAACCTCAATGCTGCCGTCCCAATCGGTTGCGATAATAATTTCTCGATCTTTCATCTTAAGGTTACCAATATTAGCAGTACCAAGAGAGCACAGAACCGTTCCTTTAAGTCCTATTTCTTTCACAGAGAGAGCCGTTTCAATGCCTTCAGCTAGAATGATCGGATCTTTGTCATTTCCCTTTTGAAGCTCTACAAAAGAGCCTTTTTGAACGCCATAGGTTTTCTTTGGTAACTTGATTCCGTCATCTCCAACAACCTTTTTGCCATCTCCTGTGAGTTGGGTTATTTGAATGGCTTTAACTTCCCCATCACGATCTTTTGCAATCGATAGTAGTGCACCGCTCTTTATGGGGATCCTTTTCCCCTTATAAGAGAATGATGTTTGAGGTGGAATATACCTTAAAGAGTCTGGAAGCTCTCCTTGAATGCCGCGTTCTTTTCTCAAATATATTTCAGCTGGCGTGCCCGTAATGGTCTGTGCCTTTTCAATGAGTGCTTGGACGTCTTGAACTTTTGCAGTGTTAAGACGATGTGTTTCTGCCGCTTGCTTAAGACGCTCTGCTTTATACTCTGCTTCTTGTTCTTGGCGTTCTGCTGGAGATACCTCCCTCAACTTTTTGCCCTTTAAGAAGTCATCAATATCGTTTGAGATATTCCCACGGCAGTAGGATGAGGCAAAAGCTAGAGCTCCGTTAAAATCCAATCCTTTTTCATTCTGAATCAGTTTTAAGGGGCCGCCTTTTTCATTGCTTTCCCAATTTTTCCAGAAACCAGCATGTTGCCCTTTCAACTCAACAGACAAACTTCCCTTGCATCCAAACCTTAATTGGGAAGAATTAGACAGGCTAGTGTTAAGATTCTGAGCCCCTAAAACATCCTTTGCCAAGTCTTCAATACGGATAGAGCTCTCAACATCTCTCACGAACTTTTGGAAGTCTTGCGTGGGTAGTTTCTGTTTGCGAGGGCGTTGTTGTTTTTGAGGTGGCTCAATTTCAACAGCTTGCTCAACTTTGGCTATGGCAGCCTTTCTGTTTTCTTTTATCTCAGGAACTGTCTTTTTGTCTGGCTCAGACGCTACTGTATCAACAACCGGCTCCACTGGGGGTGTAGTGGTAGCCAGCTCTTCTTTAGGCAGAATAGCTTTCTTTGGTTCTGAATCAGATGGAGATATAGGTGTAACTGGTTCAATTTGCTTTTCAGGTGATTTCTGCTTCTCTTTTGCTTCAGAAACTGTAGCTTTTTTATCCTCAATTTCAACATCAGTCTTAGGGATAACATCACGAGGCAAAATAGAATCATCATACTTAACGCCTCGAAGCACTTCATCGGCCCTGGTGACCTCTGTTTGATGGTAATGAAGGGCTTCATAGTCAAGCCTAATGAGATTACTCTCTGGAGTCCTGCCTAGGAACTTATTACAGACATTGCTCCAAGCTCTGCCGCCCACATACCCCACAGCGTCAAGCTTACGGCCAAAGGCATCAAAGGCTTTATTGAGTTGTTGCCTTTCAGATCTTAGCAATTTCTCTGACTCCTCAGGACTCAAATAATCTAGGGAAGAGAGTTTATCCTGGTGGCGTCCCAAGCGATCGTAGATTTTTTCATCACGGTAGAAATCGAAATCCGACCCGTAGAGTTTCGCGTCTTTTTCATGGCGTGTCATACCGACATAGCTAAGATTTTTATATTCTTCAAAACTAGCGAGCTTGAATGCCAGATCAACAGTAGCACCTTGATTTTTGTGAATGGTGAGAGCCCAACCATTATCAAATCGTTTGTATAGATTCGGAGCGAACGAAACCTCTTTCTCAACGCCTTCCTCTTTAAAGGTTGCTGTGATCTTTGATTTATCAAGGGAGGTGATCTGCCCCAACGTTCCATTCCTTACCCCAAGGCCCGTGTTGTTTTCAGTAAAGACAATTTGATCGCCTTTGCTAAAGGTTCGCTCTTCAAGAAGGGTTCTGCGCTTTCCTAGTTCTTCGCCATCATTGCGCTCGATGATATAGGTGAATTCCTCTTTCCCAATTTCGCCCGATTCTTTTTTAAGCTGGCGGGCCATCATATTGAGATGGAGCACATCCTTATTGCTATAAGCCATCATAGCTTGCTTAGCATCCGGATGACCTTGGGTAGACTTAAACCAATCGCTTAAGAGCTCTTTTTTAGTTTCCAGTCGAGGATCACAGGTATGAGTAACATTAATACGCCAATCGATCCCGAGCGTCTTGGCAAGACGACATTTGTCGTAGGCTTGAGTGAGATTTTGAGGGTGGTTAATGACCTTGTTACAAAAATCAACACCATCAACGCCCATTTCTTTCATAACGTCTTTATAGGTTTTTATGTTCTCAAAGATTTCTTTTGTGCAGGCATCCCGTGTGTTTTTCCAATCGATCAGCAGAGGATAGTCTTGGTGCTTTTTGAAAGTAAGCTCTTCGCCATGCTCTTTTGCCCGTTCAATATCCTGATTCATTTCATGGGCGATATTTCCCGTAATACGGCGGGATAGATTGTATTGTTCTACAACATCCCTAGGTAGTGACTCTTCAACAATTTTAATGCGGCCATGCTCCCCATAAAGGCGTAATGCATCCTCTGTTTTTCCTTCTCCAAAGAGCGATGTTGCCTGCGATTGCCAAGGTACTTTTTGGCGTAGCACTGTCGTTAAATCTGCTTTCCCAATTTCATTAATGGCAAGCCTAAAAGGAGCACCTGCTTCTACGGGAGAAAGCTGTCCTCGATCACCACAAGCCACCAGTTTTATCCCTAACTGCTTCGTAACATCAATGAGCGCTGTAAAGTTCTTACTGCTGACCATGCCCGCTTCATCAAGGACAATAATGCTCTTAGAGTTGAGCTGGTTGTGACCATTTTCATAAGATTTTAAAAAGCGATCAACGGTTTGTGAACTAATGCCACAGTCTGCAAGGTTATCACTTGCTCTTCCCGTAGGAGCAAGTCCATAAACTTTAAGACCGCTGGCTTCCCAAATTTCTTTCATGCCACGCATAACAGTTGTTTTACCAGCACCCGCATAACCCTCAATAAAACTAAGCTGATCTGAAGAAGCCATGTGGTGGATTGCGCGTACTTGATCATTGGATAAAGAGGCCTCAGGGTCTTCCGAACGCTCTTGAAATCCTTTGTTGGTGGAGTCAATGACAGACTGAACAACCTCAGGATCAACGGTGTGAGTATGGCTGTCTTTTAGAGAACGTACACCCTCAACAAAACGTGTTTCTTCTTCAAGACGCGTTTTGGTTGTAAATACCCGCTGGGATAAGGAACCGCCTTCTTTTATACAAACAAGTTCATCAGAAGCTTGGAGCTTTAAACACACACGTTCAAACAAGGCTTGGTCATCAATATGACGGGCCAAAAACTTAACAACATCTCCCCACATGAAAGTCATTTGTTGCTTGGAAATATCCTCCAAAACGATCTTGGGGTTATCAATGATTTTATAAAGATTGCGCAAGCTGATTTCTTGGAAATCTTGACCGCGCGTGGTTACCGGTGTCGAGAGGATATCCTTAGGATTTACCCCATGGCGTTGTTCGATTTCAAGGGTGTTGCGGCTGAGCTTTGTTTGGGGTTCAATGTTAATTCCTTGTTCTGCATAGGTGCGCGGATCGAGCACAATATCAAGGCCAAGTTTCTTAAAGGCAGCATTGGAATAACTGCAAAATCCCTTACGCCATTCTGTGGCTAAATCTTTGTGGTTCCAGCTCCGCTCTTTCATCGGAGATAGGCCATTTTCTTCCAGGCGCCTTGTTAACATTACAGCATGACAATGGGGTTTTCTGTTACCCTCTTTATCAACATCAAAATGAAAGTTTGCCTT
>DOCA01000196.1 GCA_003503995.1 Holosporales bacterium | reverse complement strand
CACTCAGTTTATTACACTTCCATAGGTCGCTAAAACAAAAGCTCTCTTCCACACAAACTACCCAGCAATATCAATAAAACCCACATAAGAAAAAGCCCCTTCTCTTAATCTTCAAAGAAAGGGCTTTTTAAATTATTTTATAAAATCAGCATACTGGCTCTATTATGCTTTTGCTTTAGACAATTTCTTTTCAATGGAGGTGATCAGTTTCGTATTATCACCAGTGTTGTACCAGCCCTTGATCATTTCGAGATAAGCAAAAATGTCCTTTTTCGCTTGTGCCATTTGTTCAGGGGTTGCTTCACCTTTAAGAAGGTGTGACATGTGGCCTTTCAATTTTTCAAGAGCGTTTTCTATGTCATCCACATAAGTGCCACCAATATTCACGCCTGCCTGAGTTTTTTTGGCAGCTTCGTCAACAACAGCAAAAAGATTAGTAAGAGGCTCTCTTACATCTTGAGGAATGAGGGAAAAATATTCACTTCCTTGAATACTACCTGAAAGGTCTATGATACGTACAGCCAAACTGTTCAAATGCTCGAGGGCGCTTTGTGTGCCAGCAATAATCTCATTAAATTCAAGTTCTCCATTGCCATTAACATCAAAAATACCTTTCACTTTTGCAAGTAATTCTTTAGCCGCACGCTTAAAATCCTCAAAATCCACATCGCCATCTTTATCTCGATCAAAGAAATAATGAACTTTCTCTCCAAAGCTTACCTTTCCATCATGATTTCTATCCCGTGGGTCGAACTTTTCCTCCTCGGCAAGAACAGAACCACTTGAAGATCCCACGTCAGAGTTAAGGATAACTGTAGAGGCGATAGACTCTACATCACTTGCGGGCTCAACAGTAACTGTGGGAATAACTCTGCTCTCATCATCTAGAATTTCTGATGAGTCTGATGCTAAAGCGAACCTGCACCAAAGAGCAGGGCAAGGGACAGAGCGAATAAAGTTGCGGATTTTTTCATGAATATCATCTCCTTTTTGTAATGCTTTGGTTTCTACAATAAAAACCAATAAGCTTCTTGCAGCTTTCCATCCATTAAGTAAAGGAAAAGTTAATACTTTGTTTTATTTCTATTAATAACAACAATAAAACAGCTATGTGTTTGAAATGAAAAAATTATATAATATATTGATAAACATTGATTTTATTTAAAATTTTTATAAAATTAGCACTACTTAACAAAATATTAATTTTTAACGTGCTACTTTGGCTAAGAATCATAAAAAAGGGGGCAGAAATGCACACAAAGAAAGAAAATACCGAACAACGACGAACAGGGCTTGTGGGCTCGGCTTCAGGATGGGGTGCCCAAATACGGGAAACAGCCCAAGGTCCTCTGATCATGCAAGAACGTAATCTCACAAGCAAACTTAATAAACATCATATCTCAAGTTATTGGACAACGATTTTGCACCCCAATGCAAAAGCCGATGAAATTGATATCCCTCCTGGTGAACAAACCCTTCCTTTAATTATTCCTCACCTTGAAAAATTGTCCAAAGCAATCCAAACTCTCATGAAAGACGGAGAGTTTCCTTGTGCTCTTGGGGGAGACCATGTCATGGGGGTTGGTACTTTTTCTGGTGCCATAAAACACCTAGATGCCCAAGAAAATTTTGGCCTCATCTGGGTGGATGCTCATATGGATGCTCACACACCCAAAACATCTCCTTCCAACGCCTATCATGGTATGCCCGTTGCATCACTTTTAGGATATGGCGAGCCTCAACTGGCTAATTTAACGCAAAGCGGCGCAAAAATTCGCCCCCAAGATCTTGCGCTTGTTGGCATAAGAAGTTTTGAGCCCGCAGAAGAAGAGCTCTTGAAACGCCTTAATGTAAAAATATTTTATTGTGATGACGTCCTAGAGCGTGGTTTTGAAACCATCATTCAAGAGGCCATTTCCCATGTAAGTCAGCATACAAAAGCCTTTGGGGTCAGTATTGATCTCGATGCCTTTGATCCAAAGCATGCGCCTGGTGTTGGAAGTCCTGAAACTGATGGTCTAATTCCTGCACAAACCCTCCCTTATTTGCATTATGTGCGTAACCATCCTCGCTTTGCAGCGCTTGAGATCACAGAATTTAATCCAGAAAGAGATGAGGAGAATTTGACGGCCACTTTGATTGAGGATATCCTTAAAGAAATTCTCCCCCGCTAATAAAAAAAGGACTTCTACCCCATGACAGCCTCAGCCCCTTCAAGGACAGATTCACAAGACTATATGGCCTTTGAATCTCAAGTTTGTGCCCCAAACTACCTCCCCATTCCTGTTGTTCTTGAGAGGGGTGAAGGGGTCTGGCTTTATGATCAAGAGGGGCGTAAATA
Source organism: Holosporales bacterium (assembly GCA_003503995.1). Lineage (GTDB taxonomy): Bacteria > Pseudomonadota > Alphaproteobacteria > Caedimonadales > UBA9215 > UBA9215. The sequence continues at coordinate 3,565 of DOCA01000196.1, read as the reverse complement.
CCTTGATATGATGTCAGCCTATTCGGCCGTCAGCCACGGTCATTGTCACCCTGAATTAGTCAAAGTGCTCCACGACCAAGCGCAAACCTTATGTATTACTTCTCGGGCTTTTTACAGCTCTGCGCTTGCTCCCTTTTTACAAAAAATTTGTGATATGAGTGGGCTTGAAATGGTTTTACCCATGAATACGGGGGCTGAGGCCGTTGAAACAGCTATTAAAGCTGCTCGACGTTGGGGGTATGAAGTAAAAGGCATTCCCGATAATCAAGCTGAAATCATTGTCGCCCATAATAACTTTCACGGGCGCACAACAACTATCATCAGCTTTTCTTCTGAAGAAGAGTACAAGCACCACTTTGGTCCGCTAACCACTGGCTTTAAGGAGGTCCCTTTCGGGGATCTTGAAGCCCTTGAAAAAGCCATTACACCTAATACTTGCGCTTTTATGATAGAGCCTATGCAAGGAGAAGCTGGTATTTTAATTCCCCCCGTCGGCTGGCTCAAAAAAGTGCGAGAACTCTGCGACAAGCACAATGTGTTGTTGATTCTAGATGAGGTTCAAACAGGTCTGGGGCGCACAGGGAAACTCTTTGCTTTTCAACATGAAGGTATTATCCCCGATGGATTAATCCTCGGTAAGGCTCTTGGGGGCGGTATTTTACCCATTTCTGCCTTTGTTTCTACACGAGAAGTCCTGAATCTTTTTAGGCCAGGTTCCCATGGATCAACCTTTGCAGGAAATCCTTTATCTGCCAAAGTTGGCCTTAAAGCCCTCGAAATTTTAGAAAGAGATAGCTATGTCCAGCGCTCAGCAGAACTTGGAAATTACCTTCAAAATGAGCTAAAACAACTCAAAAGCCCTCTGATTACAACAGTAAGAGGTTCAGGCCTCTGGATTGCGGTGGAAATTGATCCTAAAAAAGCACCCGCCCGTGATGTTTGTGAAGCCCTTATGGAGCGAGGTGTTCTCTCCAAAGAAACCCATGATACCGTTGTACGCCTTGCGCCACCATTGGTTATCGAAAAAGAACAACTTGATTTTTCCGTCCAAGCTCTGAAAGAGGCTCTTCAGGATGTCGAATCTAAACTATAAAAGGCTCTTTCCGCTCCCTTGATAAGGAAACTTATGTATAAGATAATTCTCCTGGTCACCCTCTTTTCCTTTACTGTAACGGCTCAAGGAACTTCCCAAAATGTTGATGTGAAAAATCTTACCGATCAGCAAATCCGGTTTCAGGTGTTTAGTTTTATGCGCTTTAGTCAATACAAAGAAGCTCTTGCTTTTTGCAACGAAGTCTTAAAATACAAACCGTATAGCCCTGAAGCTCACCTTGGAAAAGGAAATGCTCTGTCAGAACTTGATAAATGGAGAGAGGCCGTAGAGTCCTACAATCTTGCCATAAAATACAACAGAACTCCCCTTGGTGAAGTTTATTATCAAAAAGGGATGGCCCTTGACGAACGCTATACTCCTCATGAAGAAATAGAAAATTTTCTTAAAAAAATAAGTCTATCCCTTGAAGATATAAAAAAAACACTAAAAGATATAGAAAAATCCTTCAAGGATAAAGGTGTGCCGCTTGAGGAAAGAAAGAAATTTCTTGAAAAAATATGGCGTCTGGAAGAAGCGTTTAAGGCCTATAATCTTGCCCTTGATCATGGTTATGAAGACCGTGAAGTATACTATGCAAGCACAGGTATTCGAATAAAATTAGGAAAACCCTAAACTAAAAATAAAAAACTTGTCTATTTATCCTGAAAAATTTGCCTTTTAAGCTTTAGATATGTTAAGGCTAAGAAATCAAACAGGAGAGTTCTATTATGAAAAAGCCCTTTAAAATATAACTGTCGGCGCAATGCCGAAGGCACTTTCTTAGCTTCATATGAATGTTCTACATTCACAAAACCCTGCGATAATCCCACATCCTATTCTCCCAAACCTGTGTACTTTAATGAAACCGTTATGCCTTTAAGAAGCAAAATTACTCCACAACGCGGTTATAATGCTGAGTATTTCATTTGGCGAACCGAGATGGATGCTAAGGTTCGAGAGAGTCATTTGAAATTGGAGGGGAAGGTCTTTCGTAAAGGCAGCTCTCTCGTTTCTATGCCAGGCGCAGACTACAACTGCCGTTGCCAGGCTGAAGAAGTGCCAGACCATGTCCTAATCATAGACCAAGACACAGAAAAGAAAGCCTTTAATTTGTATCTAAGAACAGGTATAAACCTCTCTCAAATGGCAAACTTAACAGGGCGTGAAATCTATAAAGAGCCTTCAGACTCAATAACCGCCTGAATCTTGCGACAGGATGCCGCTGCCCCTTCTCCCTTAGCCCAGATTTTCATACGCTCTTCCCATTCCAAAGCACCTTTAGGAACTCTAAACTCACCTATCACCTCAGGTGTTTCCCAATCATGGGGGTAAAAAGTTGGATGGGGGCAATAATGTTGTTTTTCGTTATGTTTAGCAAACATAATGGGACGTAATCCATTTGGCATATAAGCAATACGGGCGCAGGGAAGGTCTGTTGTCTCTTCTCCATACAAAATTGCAAAATGCTGTGTATGATTTTCCAGACCTGGAAACAGCTCTTCAACAAAGGCTTTTATAGAAATAAGGGTCTGCCCAGTTTCAGAAACATCTAAAAAGATAAGCTCAACCTTACTTTTTTCCAACTCCTCAAACCCCAAACCACCAAGATATGACTTGTACCCAATTTTTTGAGGCGTAGTTGGCTCTAAATTTCGCAAACCAGAGGCGAGAATATGCCTAAACTCTATACCTGTTTTTAAAGTTGAATCTAACATTTTGTGTAACTCAACAAGCCAAGACACAGAACGCCCTACAGGAATAACTACTGGTGTACGACCTCTCAATAGAGGCGTTTGTTTAACAGATAAATAGACTTGCCCCAATAGGTGAGCCATTGCCTCTAAATGAATATCTTTAAGCAAAATCTTTGGAACAGGTTTTGTAATTGCAATTTTTTTCTCCTGCATACCAGGTGTTCTTGTGCTCATAGAATGCACAATCTGATCCGTCATCTTTTCTTCTTCTTTTTTTCGTAGTCTTAAAAGCTCGGGATATTCTCTTGTTTTTGATTCTTTCATCTTTGAAAGCGTTTCCGCACGCATTTCTTCTGTAAACTCTATTCCCATCTGTTGAAAAAAACCCAACACCATCTCAGGCACTCCATCCAGAAAGGGCTGCATCCTTGACTCAATATCACCAAAATGACTTTCCACAAAAGAACTCACAATAGGCGTTAACTCTTCTGATTTTGGCATCACAGCCTTTTCAAGAACAGCTCTTTCTCTTTGTTTGATCTTCTTTGTTTTTAAAAGTTTTCGAACATTGTTACTAGCTGCTTTTTGCACACTAGGCTGATCTGCCATCTTTGAAAGGAGCGTATAAATATAATAAGCTTCATGATAAAAATACCTTTTTTCTTCGTCACAAGATGAAAGGTCAGCCAAAGCAACTATAGCATTTGCCTTATTAAAAATGGCTCTTTGATCAAGACTCTCTTCTGGAGAGATAATGTCTCTCAAAAAGACCATCAAC
>DOCA01000202.1 GCA_003503995.1 Holosporales bacterium | reverse complement strand
AAATGTCTTTCTCTTATCCGACTATATTCAAGATGAAGAAATAGCAAAGATATATAGGACAGAGTGGCATTAGCGTCAATTTTAATGATACGGAAGAAGGGGGTTACAAAGAGCAACCCACAAATTTAAATGATGCCCCTCAAGTATGAATGGGCCTTCATAAAAATATTGTATATACTCTATTTTTAAAAAAGTATATGGAGTAACATTAAAGTATCTTTTTTTAGAAAGACTCATTGAAAGGAGAAGAAGTCATAATCGGCTTATTCTCCTTATAAACACAGGGAGAGATCAATGGACAAAATACGCAAATGCCCCGTTATGCATGGCGGGATGACATCAACAGGAAAATCAAATATGGATTGGTGGCCCAACTCTATTAATCTCGACATTTTACATCAACATGATACAAAGACGACTCCATTTTCTAAGAATTATAACTATCGCGAAGAAGTCAAAAAGCTAGATTTTGATGCCCTAAAACATGATCTTCATAACTTGATGACCGACTCTCAAGAGTGGTGGCCTGCAGACTGGGGACATTATGGCGGATTAATGATCCGTATGGCTTGGCATGCTGCTGGTACATACCGCACAGCCGATGGTCGCGGTGGAGGCAACACAGGTAACCAACGCTTTGCGCCCCTTAATTCATGGCCTGATAATGTTAATCTTGATAAAGCTCGCCGCCTACTTTGGCCCCTTAAGAAAAAATACGGTAATAAAATCAGCTGGGCAGATTTGATTCTTTTAGCTGGAACAATTGCCTATGAAAACATGGGGCTTAAAACCTATGGCTTTGCTTTTGGACGCGAAGATATTTGGCACCCTGAGAAAGACATCTATTGGGGGTCTGAAAAAGAATGGCTGGCCCCAAGTGATGAACGCTATAACGATGTGGAAAAACCTACAACAATGGAAAATCCTCTAGCAGCCGTTCAGATGGGATTAATTTATGTCAATCCAGAAGGTGTAAACGGTAATCCAGATCCTCTTAAGACCGGGGAACAAGTGCGTGAAACTTTTGCGCGCATGGCCATGGATGATGAAGAGACCGTTGCTCTTACCGCTGGAGGTCATACTGTTGGAAAATGCCACGGTAATGGGGATGCCTCTTTGCTAGGTCCCGATCCTGAATCAGCAACTCTTGATGAGCAGGGATTAGGATGGAACAATCATACAAAACGAGGCGTGGGCAGAGATACAGTCTCAAGCGGCCTTGAAGGCGCTTGGACAACTCACCCCACAAAATGGGACAATGGCTATTTTCATATGCTTTTTAACTATGATTGGGAATTAAAGAAAAGCCCAGCAGGTGCTAATCAATGGGAACCGATTAATATCAAAGAAGAAGATAAGCCTGCTGACGTAGAAGATCCCTCTATTCGATATAACCCAATTATGACCGATGCCGATATGGCAATGGTTAAGGACCCGATTTATCGAAAAATTTCTGAGCGTTTTTATAAAGATCCTGAGTATTTCTCTAAAACTTTTGCCCGCGCTTGGTTCAAATTAACGCACCGCGATATGGGACCAAAAGCACGCTACCTTGGACCAGATGTGCCAAATGAAGATTTGATTTGGCAAGATCCTGTACCTACAGGCCGCTCGGACTATGATGTAAAAGTAGCTAAAACCCTTATTGCAGAGAGTGATTTGAGTATCAGTGATATGGTTGTGACAGCCTGGGATAGCGCAAGAACATTCCGGGGTTCAGATATGCGCGGCGGTGCCAATGGCGCACGTATTCGCCTTGCTCCTCAAAAAGATTGGGAGGGCAATGAGCCTGATCGCCTTCAACGTGTCTTATCTATTTTAGAACCCATTGCTGCCAAAACAGGGGCAAGCGTTGCTGATATCATTGTTCTGGCTGGAGGTGTTGGCATTGAAAAGGCTGCAAAAGCCGCTGGATTTGATATAAATGTTCCCTTTGCTCCTGGGCGCGGGGATGCAACTAGCGAGATGACTGATGAGCTCTCATTTTATCCATTAGAGCCTGTTGCTGATGGGTATCGTAACTGGTTAAAAAAGGACTATGCTGTTGCTGTAGAAGAGCTCATGCTGGATCAAACACAGCTGTTGGGTCTTACTGCTAATGAAATGACGGTTTTAGTCGCTGGCATGCGTACGCTGGGCACCAATTACAAAGGGACCAAACATGGGACTCTCAGCGATCTCGAAGGCGTTCTGACAAACGACTTTTTTGTTAACCTCACGGATATGGATTATATTTGGAAGCCTACGGGCAATAATCTATATGAAATTTGTGACAGAAAATCAGGACATGTAAAATGGACAGCGACACGTGCGGACCTTGTGTTTGGATCAAACTCTGTCCTGCGGTCCTATGCTGAAGTTTACGCACAAGACGACAATAAGGAAAAATTTGTTCATGACTTCATTGATGCTTGGGTGAAAGTTATGAACAATGATCGTTTTGATATTACCTAAATGAAATTAAGTGCAAGCGTCAACTCCAATGACCGAAGAAGGATTTAAAAAGGTCAAAGAACAAGTTTAAATGACGCCCTTAAAGTGTGAATAGACCAATTTAAAAAATGATATATCTATAAAGGCATGTTAAAGTTTTAGAAGGAACCCCCTAAATGAAAAAAATTGTAATGTATTGTTTAATTGGAGTTCTTCTATCAATTGGACTGTTATCAAAATTTTATTTGATTGGCCCAGGAGAAATTATGACCTGGACCAACGAACAGCATAAAATAGATTATATCCCAAGGCTGGAAGGAGAAAACCTTCTTGGCGACCTTCTTTCCTTTCCCAAAGATCTTGCTGCGCCTCTTACGCTTATTGTCATCGGTTTTAAAAGAGAACACCAAATAGATATTGATACCTGGATCCAAACCTACCAAGAAAAGAGCCTTGCAGATCAGTCCGTAGATTTTTTTGAACTACCCATCATTTACGAGGTGGGCATGGTTAAACGCCTATTTATTAATAATGGTATGAAAATGGGCATACCAGATCCTGAACAACTCAAGCGAACCGTGACGATCTATATGAAACGTCAGAACCTTTTTGATGCCCTCAAGATGAAAGAAGACAACATCTATAGTCTCTTGGTGACTCAAAAAGGTAAAATCTTGTGGCGAAGTGAAGGCGCTGCCTCTGCGCAAAAAATAGACACCTTAGAAAGCGCTATAAAGAGTTATGCTCCTCAATAAGAACCCCCTCAATATGGATAGCATAAACTTATTCTGTTTTGGTCTAGGCTACACAGCCACACACCTAAAAATCTTCTTGCCTCATATGGTCGGCACATCACGCATGCAAAAAGAGGGTAATATTCTTTTCGAAGACACGCACTCTGTAGAAGAGTGCCTTGAAAAAGCAACCCATGTGTTGATCTCCATTCCGCCTATTAACGGTAAAGATATTGTGGTAGGAAATTACCTTAAAGTATTAAAGAACGCCCTTAATTTAAAGTGGGTCGGTTACCTTTCTGCAACATCAGTTTATGGAGACCATCAAGGGAAGTGGGTCGATGAAACAAGCACCTGCTGCCCAACAACAAAACGGGCAAAGGATCGTCTTGTTATTGAAAATCAATGGTTGGAATCTGATCTTCCCATCCATATTTTTAGGTTGGCTGGTATCTATGGCAAAGGCCGCAGTGTTTTTGAGCGCCTTCAATCAAAGGAAATAAAACGTATTGATAAACCGGGGCACCTCTTTTCTCGTATTCATGTTGAGGACATTGCCCATATTTTAAAAGCATCTATATTAACCCCCACGCCTGGAGAAATATTTAATATAGCTGATGATTTACCCGCAGAGTCAAAAGAGTTAATAGAGTATGCGTGTACTCTTTTAAAACAAGATCTTCCACCTCTTGTTCCCTTTGAAGAAGCGCAATTATCAGAAATGGCGCAGGAATTTTATCAAGATAATAAAAAAGTTCTTAACAAAAAAGTGAAAGACTTCTTTGGCTTAGAGTTAATGTACCCAACCTACAAGGAAGGTCTTTTATCCCTCTTTAATTCATGAGATGATTTTACATAAACAGGGAAGACTCAAATGCTTATCCAAAAACCCATTCAATACCTGCGGGAATTTTTTCGTCTTGAGGCTGCTGGTGGCATTCTTTTAGGTGGCACAGCTTTGCTTGCTTTACTGATGGAGAACTCCCCTCTTGCTTATTTATACAATAGCTTTTTAGAAGTTCCTGTTGCCATACAAATGGGCACCTTTTTAATCAAAAAGCCTTTACTACTTTGGATTAATGATGGCCTTATGGCTGTTTTCTTTTTCTTAATTGGGTTGGAAATTAAAAGAGAAATATTAGAAGGACAGCTATCTTCACGAGACCAGCTCTCCCTTCCTATTTTCGCTGCATTAGGCGGCATAATCATTCCAGCATTAATTTACTTTATTTTTAATTATCAAGACCCTGTTTCCTTAAGAGGCTGGGCTATTCCTGCGGCAACAGATATTGCTTTTGCCTTAGGCGTTTTAACCTTACTGGGAAAACGCGTTCCGGAATCTTTAAAAATTGCCCTTGTGGCCATCGCTATCTTAGATGACCTAGCAGCCATTGTGATTATCGCTTTCTTTTATACGGACACTCTCTCTTTGCTGTCTCTTTCAATTGGCCTTATCGCCCTTGGTGTCTTAGCTATTTTAAATATTAAAAATGTTCAACGCATAGCTGCTTATATTATTACGGGTGTTATTTTATGGGCTTGTGTCTTAAAGTCAGGCGTTCATGCAACCCTTGCAGGTGTTGTGCTCGCTTTTTTCATTCCTCTAAAACCAGTATCCAAAGACAAAAAATCTCTTGCAAAGAAAATTGAATACAACTTACATCCTTGGGTTGCCTATGGTGTTTTACCCTTATTTGCCTTTGCAAACGCCGGTGTTTCTTTGCAAGGATTAAATATGAGCTATTTAGCTCACCCGATTACACTGGGTGTCTTTTTTGGCTTATTTGTCGGCAAACAAATTGGCATCACCCTTTTTACAAAAATAGGCTGCACCTTAAAACTGCTTAAGCTCCCTCAAAACTCATCTTGGTTGCAGTACTATGGCATGGCCCTTTTGACAGGTGTTGGTTTTACCATGAGCCTCTTTATCGGCACCCTAGCTTTTGAAGACCCAGAGCATCAACGCTATGTGCGCTTAGGGGTTTTGAGTGGGTCAATTGTCTCAGGTATTATGGGATTTTTGATCCTCAGGTTTGCTGCCCCAAAAAGGTAAATTACCTGCAATTTTTTATGCATGTGACTCAACAAACTTAAGCTCATGAGCTTTTAGGAATAAGTAGAGGTAGTATGTCTCAATTGAAAGTGTTCGTTCATAATACAAAAATTGACTTTTCAGGATTAAGGCACCTTTGTTATGGACTTGCCTTAACCTTTTCTATTACCTCCCTTCTTTTTGTTTTTTTCAAAGGCGTTAACCTTGGTATTGATTTTAAAGGCGGGCTTTTAATAGAAGTTCGCACGAATCAAAATGTTGAGCTTTCAGATCTTCGAAAGACTCTTAAAACATTAAACCTTGGGGAGGTAAAAATTCAGAGTTTTGGGAGTGATAAAGACATTCTTATTCGTATTGAACATCAACCAGGAGGTAACAAAGCACAAACCCTAGCAGCAGAAAAGATTAGGGCTCTTCTTGGGGAGGCTTTTGATTTTAGACGCGTTGAGATATTGGGGCCAAAAGTCAGTAAAGATCTTATTGAAAATGGCATTATGGCTGTCTTGTTTGCCATGGTTGGTATGCTGCTCTATATTTGGCTTAGATTTGAGTGGCAATATAGCATCTGTGCCATTATAGCACTTGTTCATGATGCTATTGCTGTCATAGGTTTTTATGCAATTTCTGGGTATGAATTTAATGAAGCGGCCCTTGCAGCTATTTTAACAACTATCGGGTATTCTATTAATGATACGGTTGTGGTTTATGATCGATTACGTGAGACCCTAAGAAAATATAAAAAGACACCAATGACAGGTATTATTAATTTAAGTGCCAATAATATATTTTATTGCACCATAGTAACATCTGGCACAACACTTTTAGCCCTAGCCGCTTTATCCTTATTTGGTGGCCCCGTGGTTGAAAATTTTAGTACGCCAATTTTTGTTGGTGTTATTGCGGGTACATTTTCATCAATCTTCCTGTCTGCTAATTTATTATTATTTTTTAACTTGCGCAAAAGGAAGATCAAAACACAAGCCAGCACCCTTTAAAGGTCCCGATAAGTCTCGAGAGCTCTTTTTCGCCCTTCATCTAAGTCTAAAATAGGGCTTGGGTAATCAATGCCTATTTTACACCCAAGTGTCTCTTGTTCTATAGGTGATAGAAGCTAGGGGGTATGAATTTGTTTTGCAGAAAGGTTCTTGAGTACAGGAACCCATCGACGGATATAAGAGCCGTCTTTATCAAATTTTTTAGATTGGGTCACAGGGGTAAAAATCCGGAAATAAGGCGCTGCATCAGCACCACACTCGGCAACCCATTGCCAATTCAAAACATTACTAGCAAGGTCGGCATCTACAAGGGTATCCCAGAAATGTCTCTCGCCTGTTTTCCAATGAACTTGACAGAGCTTTGTTAAGAAAGAAGCGACAATCATCCGCACTCGATTAGAGATATAGCTAAAAGTTGTG
>DOCA01000122.1 GCA_003503995.1 Holosporales bacterium | reverse complement strand
CAACGCGCTCTTTTAAACGCTGGGCTTTCTTAAGACAGGTCTTCTTGGATCTCTTAAACTGCTTTGACCTTGTGCTTACCCAAACAAATGAATTAGATCAAAACTTAAAACACATTGGCTACAAAAAATCAGCCTTTTGCGGCAACTTGAAATATGCAGCTGACCACCCCAGTTATTTGAAAGAAGATCTGTCTGCTCTTCAAAAATCTTTTAAGGGGCGCTCTCACTGGATGGCTGCAAGCACCCACAAAGGGGAAGAAGAAATTGTCCTCCGAGCCCATAAAGAGCTCAAAAAAACAAAAGAAAATGCCTGTTTAATTTTAGTTATTCGTCACCCCCACCGCTGTGAGGAAGTTGAACGTCTCATTCAAAATCAGGGATTCAGTGTACAGCGCTATAGCACGTGGCAGCAGAGTGAGAAAACACCTTTCAAAGAAGACATTCTTTTAGTGGATCAAATGGGCATGATGGGGCTGTTTTATGAACAAGCTTCTTTTGTCCTCGTAGGGGGATCTCTGGTGGATAAAATCGGCGGACACAATATCCTTGAGCCCATGCGCCAGAATTGTGTCGCTCTTCACGGCCCCTATATGGGAAATTTCAAAGAGATTGTTGCGGAAGCTAAAGCTGCTAAAGCCAGCCGCCTCATTAAGGATTCAACGGATCTCACCCACTCTCTTTTAGAGCTAATGGATAACCCCAAAACTGCCCAGACCTACACCAAGAACGCAACACAGTTTCTAAGGCAACAAACAAAAATCTTAAGTATTATTCTTGAGCGTCTCTCCCCCTATTTAAAGAAAGACAATGAACAAAATAAGACCATAGAATCCATTGAAGCACAAAGGGAGCATAGCGTTGAAAGAGCCTAGTTTTTGGTACATTTCTGCTTCTACCAATCCTCTTCAGCGCCTTTTCTTGACGGGGCTTAGCACTTTGTTTCGTTTTGGTGCCGCCGTAAAGAAAACCCTGACACGAACAAGAACCGTTGATAAACCTGTGATCTGTATCGGAAATCTAACAGTGGGGGGCGCTGGGAAAACACCAGTCACGCTCTCTATTGCTCAATATTTTAAAGGTCAGGGCAAGAAAGTTGCCATTATTTCAAGAGGGTACAAGGGAAAACTCAACGGTCCTCTTTTGGTCAACCCCACAATGCATACAGCTCAGGATGTTGGGGACGAGCCTCTTTTGTTGTCCTTAAGTTGCACCACCTGGATTTCTGCTAACCGCTATAAAGGGGCGAAAGCTGCTATTGAAAAAGGTGCCGACATTATTTTACTGGATGACGGATTACAACACTCAACCCTCAAGCAAGATTTAAAAATTTGCGTGATAGATGCCCGGCGCGGTTTTGGAAACAAAAAAATTATGCCTGCAGGCCCTTTACGTGAGCCACTTGACTCAGGCTTAGAGCGCGTTGATGCTTTTATTGTGGTGGGCAACGCTGACGTTCATCGTTTGACCTTTGACGAGATTAAGAAACCTCTCTTGCAAGCTACAATTTCCATAAACAAGGATGATTGGGCTGTTTTGAAAAACAAGCGTCTCGTTGCGTTTGCAGGTCTAGCCAACCCAAAAAAATTTTTTGAAACCTTGCGCCTTGAAGATTTTAATGTACAACATACAATCTCCTTCCCAGACCATCATTTCTACACTGAAGAGGAGCTAAAAAGCTTACAACAGACAGCAAAGGAATACTGCGCTGATCTTGTAACCACACAAAAAGACTGGGTACGCCTTCCAAGGAATTTACAAAAAAATATCCATCAGCTCCGCATTCAATTGGACTATGAAGAACGTCACCTTTTCAAAGGTCTGCTGGATTCTTTTGACAAAAAGGAAGAGGGGAAATGAAGGCGTTTTTCAAATATCTGATCTACCCTTTCGAGGCTCTATTATTTTCCCTCGTTGTTCTCATCGGCTTTCTCCTCCCTTTTTCTTGGGGCTCTGCCGTAGGGTCTTTTTTAGTCGGCTCTTTGGGGCCTCTTCTCAGCAAAAAAACACAAATTGCCCAGCAAAATTTTCAATTGGCTGGACTTAAATTCACCAAAGACCAACAGGACCAGATCATTAAAAAAATGTGGCAAAATTTGGGGCGTACCTTTTTGGAATACGTTCGCTTGCCCTATCAAAGCCCCTTTGGGAAAAACAGTCCCTATACCGTTGAAGGCCTTGATCATTTAGATGCTTTGATTAACGATAAAAAGCCGGGCCTTCTTTTTTCAGCCCACTATGGCAATTGGGAGGTCGGCACTTATGTTGCTCAAAAGCGCGGCCTTAAAACGGCTCAGGTGACACGCTTCTTAAATAACCCCCTCACTCGTTTCTTGGTTAATACAGTCCAAGAAAGGGTCGCCCGCAAAGTGATCCCCAAAGGGGCTAGCGGTGCCAAAGCAATCATGAAAGAGCTTAAATCAGGCCACCATGTTTCTCTATTAGCCGATCAAAAAATGAATGATGGTCTGTCTGCTCCTTTTTTTGGACGTGACGCCATGACAGCCTCGGCCTTGGCTAAAATGGCTTTAAAGTTTGACTGTCCTATTTTGCCTTTTCAAGTCATTAGAATAGATGGCATAAAATGCAAAGTCATTTACCACCCTCCGTTGACTATTCCTAAAACGGGCACAAACCAAGAAAAAACAGAAGCTCTCCTAAAACAAATGAATGATCATATTGAGTCTTGGGTTAGAGAACACCCAGAACAATGGTTTTGGGTTCATCGCCGCTGGCCAAAAGAGCTCTATAAAAATCAAAAAGGAAATGGGGAATGACGCAAGCAGCAAAACAGGCTTCAAAACCAACGGACCTCTTAGGTGACACCTTATCCACATCAGGAAAGCGCTGGTTTTTACGGGACGCAGATGAGCGCCAAATCGCTTTTTATATACAACGTTTTGGTCTGCCCGAAGCTGTAGCACGCTTGCTTGTAGCCAGAGGTATTCCTGAAGAAACCCTTGAGACCTATTTAAAACCAAGCCTTAAAACGTCTCTCCCCGATCCCTTTCACTTAAAGGATATGGATAAGGCTGTAAAACGCCTTATGCAGGCTATCTCTTCCGCTGAAAAAATTGCTGTCTTTGGGGATTATGATGTAGATGGCGCAACATCCTCGGCTCTTTTAAAACGCTATTTCCAAGCCCTCGGTCTTGACCTCACCATTTATATCCCTGACCGGATGCAAGAGGGTTATGGCCCTAATATTACAGCCCTTGAACGCCTCAAGAAAGCTGGTCATGATCTTGTGATTACCGTTGATTGTGGCACCACATCCTTTGAGCCCTTAGCTGCGGCCAAAGCCATGGATCTCGATGTCATCGTCATTGATCACCATATTGCCGAGCCCAAACATCCCGACGTCGTGGCCCTTGTGAATCCCAATCGTCTTGATCAAATTGATAGCCCCTGTCAGGACTGCGCTGCTGTTGGTGTTGTCTTTGTCACCCTTGTGGCTCTTCAAAAAAATTTACGAGAAACAGGATTTTTCAAAGATAAAACTGAGCCAGATCTATTAAGCTTTCTTGACCTTGTCGCAACAGGAACCGTCTGCGATGTAGTCGCCCTAAAAGGATTGAACCGCGCTTTTGTGAAGCAAGGTCTAAAAGTCCTATCTCGTCGCCAGAATACAGGTCTAAAAGCCCTTTCTGATGCGTCTGGCGTTGATGCTTACCCAACAGCCTATCACCTTGGCTTTCTCCTAGGCCCTCGTATTAATGCAGGCGGGCGTGTCGGCTCTTCTGCTCTTGGTGCGGAACTTTTATCCTGTGAGGACTCGAGCCGCGCCCGTGAGATCTCGCAACAGCTTTCAACTTATAATGAAGAACGGAAAGCCATTGAGGCACAGGTCCTAGAGGAAGCCCTAGCCCAAGGAGAGCTCGAGAATGCCAAAGACACAGACGCGCCTTTTATTGTTGTTGCTGGCGAAAACTGGCATGCAGGTGTTATTGGTATTGTGGCTGGTCGCTTAAAAGAAGCCTTTAATAAACCCACAATCGTCATTTCCCTTGAAAAAAAGGGCTCAACTTTAGAAGGCAAAGGATCAGCGCGCTCCGTTCCAGGTCTTGATATCGGAAGCCTTATTCAAGCCGCAAAGCAAGAAGGTCTCTTAGACGCTGGTGGCGGACATGCCATGGCCGGCGGTCTCAGCCTCCAAGGTCAAAACATCGATGCTTTCAAAAACTTTTGTACAAAGCGCTTAATCCACATCATCGAAAAAGAAAAACTTGACCTCACTCCAGCCATTAAAATCGATGCACGCCTTTCAGCAGGAGGAGCTTCCATTGAACTTGCCGAAAAGTTTGAGGCCTTAGCTCCCTATGGACAAGGCAATGCAACGCCTCGCTTTTTGTTCGAGGAACTTTCTGTGGTTCGAGCTGACATTGTCGGAGAGAATCATGTAAGGTGCGTTTTCACTGACTTTTCAAAATCAGGCAAACTCTCTGGCATTGCCTTTCGCTGTGTCGGCACGCCTCTTGGGGATTTGTTGCTGAATGCACGGGGGAAATGGCTTTCTGCCGTGGGAACTTTAAGTCTTGATGAATGGAATGGTGTCAAACGCGTTCAATTCCGCCTCGAGGACCTTGTCCAAACATCCCTTGCGACTCAGACCCTTCCTAAATCAGCATAAGGTCTAAAAAACTTAACTACCCTTACCGGGTTTTTCCGAGAAGACAGTCTCAAGTTTATTCTCAACGCCATCCCACTTTTCAGCATCAGGCAAAGGGGGAACATTTTCTGTAAGCTGGGGCCATAATCTTGCGTACTTTTGATTATGCTCGACCCATTTTTCTGTACCTTCTTGCGTATCAGGAACAATAGCATTGGCAGGGCACTCGGACTCACATACGCCGCAATCGATACATTCTTCGGGATCGATCACAACCATGTTCTCTCCTTCATAAAAGCAGTCAACGGGGCAAACTTCGATGCAATCACCAAATTTACAGTTAATGCAATTATCCGTTACAACATAGGTCATCTTGAGAGGTCCTTCATGGCCAGTCTATTTTGAGGATTAGAGATTTCTAGGAATAATGAGATGCCTAGAAACGTAAAAGAGCCGACCCCCAAATCAATCCACCACCAATGGCTTCATGGAGAATCAGATCACCCTCTTTAACCTTACCAGACTTCACCGCATCGTGGAGAGCAAGGGGAATAGATGCCGCAGACGTATTAGCATGTTTATCGACAGTCACAATCACTTTACTTTCGTCCATATCCAATTTACGGCGCATACCTTCGATGATACGGGCATTGGCTTGGTGAGGGATAAGCCAATCAAGCTCATCAGGTTTCATGTTATACTGTTCGAGTGTCTTCTCTGCAGAATTGGCAAGCTTCGTTACAGCATGCTTGAATACTTCTTGGCCTGTCATGCGCAATTTTCCAATGGTTTGCGTAGAGGACGGGCCCCCGTCAGCATGCAAAATATCATAAAGACGACCATCTGATTCAAGATCCACACCAATAAGACCTCGGTCCTTTGGATTATCTTTATCTTCAATAGCCTCAAGAATAACAGCCCCTGCCCCATCACCAAACAAGACACAAGTTGTTCGATCTTCCATATCAAGAAGGCTTGAGACGGTTTCGGCGCCAATAACAAGCGCCCTCTTTGCTTTGCCAAGGCGAAGAAAACTATCCGCAACATTCAACCCAAGAAGGTAACCAGCACAAACGGCAGCGACATCAAAGGCAAGCCCCTTTGTATTACCAATTTTATCTTGTACTCGAGTCGCGCAAGACGGGAACGTATAGTCAGAACTAGCTGTTGCAACAATAATAAGGTCAATATCATTAGGCCCTAGATTAGCCCGTTCCAGAGCTTCTTTGGCAGCCTTCGTTGCAAGATCAGATGTTGTTTGACCTTCTGCTGCAAAATGCCGTTGATGAATACCTGTGCGCTCAACAATCCATTCATGGGATGTCTCGACGGTTTCCGATAACTTCTCATTACTTACGACATTTTCAGGAAGATAGCTTCCTGTAGCAATAATAACAGACTTAAAGTTTGGCATGATTCAGGTCCTTTTTTACGTAGGATACAATTTCCTAACCCTAACTCAATAACAGTATCAGAGTCAAGCACAGCAAAAAAAACAATATAACTTCATAAATAACAAACATTGTCAATAATTAATTTACTAAATATTAATCTATATTATGTATACTTAGACCTATATTTACTTTAGGAGTTATTATGATTACAAATAGATTCTCTTCAATACTATATGACAATACATATTCTGAAACCTTGACTCTTTTAACAAAAGCAGAAAAGTTCCTCAAGAGCTATTCTCTTCAAAGGGCTCAGGAGCCTAATGAAGTAAGGGATATGCGTATTAATTGTGAGATGACACGCGTAACCGCACGACTTACCCAAATAATGGCTTGGCTGCTTGCACAAAAAGCTTTTCTAGCTGGGGAAATAGCTTTAGAAGAAGCTTCTTCCGAAAAATATATGATTAAAAGTGATCCATTTTGCCTCGCCAATAGCATAAATGGACAAGAGGAGCATTACCCCTTGCCCATGCGAGAACTTTTAGTTGATAGTCTTGGACTCTATAAACGTATCCAAGCCTTATCTCAACGAATGAATCAAACAGCTACTTTTTCAAACCAAAGTTCGAAAACTTTGAATTAAACTTGGAGAGCTGCCCACCAGCATCCATAAGACGGTGAACACCTGTCCACGCTGGATGTGAAGAAGGATCAATATCAAGGCGCATAATTTCGCCTTTCTTCCCCCATGTAGAACGTGTCTCAAAGGTCGTCCCATCTGTTAAGGCAACTTTAATTGTGTGGTATTCGGGATGAATATCTTTTTTCATGGGAAAATCCTATCTTCAATATATAATTTCAACTTATTTATAGGGTGACTTTTGGTAAAAATCAAGGAAAAACCCCCCTTTTAAATATTTTTAATTTTTTTCTGCACTAGAAAGAAGCGAGCGACACAGTACAAAAACAAAGTAAGAGCGCTCTCTTATTTCTTTACTGGACCCGAGGGGATTGGCTCATCATCTTTTTTCTTACGCAAATCAAAGAAAAGCAACAGATTGGCGGATAGGAAAATAGAAGAAAATGTTCCAGCTATGACACCAATAATAATAGGCATACTAAAGTTTTCAATGACGGGCCCGCCAAAAATGTATAATGCAAACAAGGCTAAAAGGGTCGAGCCTGATGTTAAAACAGTTCGTGATAATGTGCCGTTAGCACTTAAATTAACAAGCTCACCAAGCGGTGTAGTCTTAAATTTCCGGAGATCCTCACGCAAACGATCGTAAACCACAACCGTATCATTAATGGAATACCCAACCGTGGTTAAAAGAGCCGCAAAGGCCGTCTCATTAAACTCGAACCCTGAAATCGCATAAAAACCAAGAACAGCAATGGCATCGTGGGCAAGAGCTAATATACCACACACGCCGTATTCCCACTCAAACCTAATCCAAATGTAAATCAGCATACCTACCATGGCAAAAACAACAGCCATAATACCATTTTTGATCAAATCAGCACTTACTTTTGCGCCAACGGTCTCAACACGACGATAATCTACTTTATCACCCAGGGTTGACTTTACCATCTGCAAGGCAACAACTTGAGCTTTTTCACCCCCGTCTTGTTGTTCAATACGAATCAGCACGTCTCGATCTGTTCCAAAATCCTGAAGCTTCACCTCACCAAGACCTAAATCATTAAGGGTTGAGCGCAACCCCGCAATATCTGCTTTTTCTGGGGTGCGTATCTCTATCAAAAGCCCCCCCTTAAAGTCAATTCCATAATTAAGCCCTTTTGTAAAAAGAGCTGTAAAAGAAACAATGATAATGGCAATAGCCAAGCCATAAGCTAAGAAGCGTCGACCTGAAAAGTCAATCTTTGTATCGTAGGGAACCAGTTGTAAACCGCGCATATTTTTTCTCTAATTCGTTTATTTATACTAAATAGGAAGTGTTTTAGGTTTTGCCCACTTAAACCAAGAGAC
>DOCA01000214.1 GCA_003503995.1 Holosporales bacterium | reverse complement strand
TACATTTACAACCATATTAAAGCCGATGTGTGCCTTGCCTCTATTTCTGGTGGAACGGATATTATTTCATGTTTTGGGCTTGGCAACCCAATGGCACCTGTTTTTGCTGGTGAGCTTCAAACCAGAGGCCTTGGCATGGCTGTTGAGGTTTTCGATAAAGAAGGTGTTTCTGTTGTGGGTCAACGAGGCGAGCTCGTCTGCACAAAGCCTTTTCCTGCCAAACCTATTGGGTTTTGGAATGACCCAGAAGGCCTTAAATATCATAAAACATACTTTTCCGCCTATGAAAATATTTGGCATCATGGGGATTTTGTTGAAATCACTCCCCAACAAGGCTTGTTCTTTTATGGTCGTTCTGATGCCGTTCTTAATCCAGGGGGTGTACGCATTGGCACAGCAGAGATTTATCGCCAAGTTGAACAAGTGCCTGATGTGTTAGAAAGTGTCGCTGTTGGTCAAGAATGGAAAGGAGATGTCAGAGTGGTCTTATTTGTAAAACTACGCCCTGAAGCAACTTTGACAGAAGATTTAATGAAAAGAATTCGTCAAAAAATCCTTATCAACACAACCACACGCCATGTGCCCGAGAAAATAATTGCTGTTGAAGACATCCCTCGTACCATGAGTGGAAAAATTGTGGAACTTGCTATACGAGATACCATTCACAATAGACCTGTCAAAAACAAAAACACATTAGCTAATCCAGAGTCTTTATCTTTTTTTGAGAACGTGCCAGACTTAGCAAGTTGAAAATCTGCATAAGCATATGAAAACAAAAAATAAAAAACATAGTCTAAAGTTTAAATTTTAATTTCAGCGGTATTCTCTACCGCAAAAGGAGGCACATTTTGTTCAATCGTTCCATTCAAGTTTGTGACAAGCTACTGCGTCGCTATACACCAGACCCCTTTCTTTTTGCCATTCTTTTAACAGGCATATTGTTTTTTGCAGCGCTCTATATGACACCCTCCAGCGCATCAGACATTGTTCGTTATTGGGGGGACGGATTTTGGGATCTCATACCTTTCACCCTACAAATGGTTATGGTTCTTGTAGGTGGGTATGTAACAGCCGTTTCGCCTCCCATCCAAAAAATCCTTGTATCTCTTTCAAAAACTGTTCGCACACCTGGACAAGCCGTTATCCTTGTGACGTTATCGGCCACTCTTGGTTGCCTGTTGAATTGGGGACTGGGCTTAATTGTTGGCGGTATGATGTGCCGACATGTGATTAAACGGGTTCCAACGGCTAATTTCCGTTTACTTGTTGCGAGTGCTTATAGTGGTTTTCTTGTGTGGCATGGCGGTTTTTCTGGTTCAATCCCTTTAACGCTCGCAACACCTGGAAATTTTTCTGAACAAATGGTAGGAGGTATCATTCCCGTTCAGGAAACGCTTTTGTCTTCTTTGAATATCTGTGCTGTTCTTGGTTTGTTTATCCTTTTGCCCTTAGCTAATTTCTGGTTATCTCGCCAAGAAGACATCAATCCTGTTTCCGTGCCAAATTTTGACGCTGAAGACCTAAAAGCAGAAGCCTCTACCCCTCAAGCTTCTTTGTCACCCGCAGAGAAAATAGAAAAGAGCCGCCTTGTTTCTTACACAATTGCTGGTCTTGGTGGTGCGTACCTTATCATACAAGGTTTCTCTGGAAAGCTCTCTTTGAACCTGAATAGCTTGAATTTCATTTTTATTTTTGCGGCTATTTTTCTCCATAAAACCCCAGAGTCCTTTATCAAGGCCATTTCCGAAGCGGCTAAAAAAGTAGGGCCGATCCTTTTGCAGTTTCCTTTTTACGCTGGCATCATGGGAATGATGGTATCTTCCAACTTAGCAATCCTTGTTTCCGAAGCCTTTGTGACCATTTCAACGGCAGAGACTTTCCCATTGCTCACCTTTTATAGCGCTGGTTTGCTTAATATTTTTGTTCCTTCCGGTGGAGGACAGTGGGCTATTCAAGCACCTGTTGTTCTTGCAGCAGCCAAAGAAATTGGCACAAACATCCCACTTGCTTCCATGGCTGTTGCTTGGGGAGATGCTTGGACAAATATGTTACAACCCTTTTGGGCTCTTCCGCTGTTGGCCGTTTCGGGGTTGCACTTACGGGATATTATTGGCTATTGCCTAGTGGCGCTTCTTGTTTCTGGCGCCCTTCTCTCCATTCTGTTTCTTGTTATGGTTTAAACGCTACTCTTCTGCCAAGAGAGTGTTACAGATAAAATCTACGACCTCTTCTACGGGCGCCTCTTTTGGAGGATTATTTAAAGGACGAGAGCTCTCCTTCTGCTAAACACATGAGAACGCATTTCATAGTATCTATATTTGTGTTCTTTGGCATTAATTGACTTAGAAGCTCAAGGTGCTCGGGTGAGGTCATATTTCCACTTCTTAAATAAGAAATGATATATCTCATTCCATTTGTATTTATCTTTACTGGCATAAGGTTGTTAAAAGCCTTAAGGTGCCTCGAAGATGTCATCCCAGCCTTTTCAAGAGCCTTTAAAATTCTTATTGGGTTACTCACAGTTGGAAAGAGATGTTGAAAATTTATACAAAGCTCAGACATTTCTCTAGGGTCTGCTTTTAAGAGTGTCCGTGAGCAAAATAATTCTACATGGGGATTCACCAGGGAATTAAGGGAAGCAATGCAATCACCTCATAAGGCCTGTGAATATCGTTCTATAATCCCTTGATATAAATTTAGCACACAAGCCTCTGAAAGGCTGGTTGTGTTAAATAAGAATTGGTTTTTATCGCCAAAAGAGACTTTCGCAGAGGTTCCTATAGGAGCCTCCGCAAAAAAAACTCATTCTCCTCCAGCACTGTATAAACCCTGTCTTGCTAATCACTCAACTAAACCTATAAAGATGTGCAGATTATCTATGGATTCCTTTGAAGTCTGTTTTAACGACTAAGCGTTACCTATCTTCTGAGGGTGCCGTTGTCAAAGATTTATTTTGATCCTTTAGACGTTATGCCCCTAAGTATTTTTTCACAAACGCCATGTCTTTTTATAATTTTTTCCAGTGAAACCCTTAACTGTTCTTGAAGTAAAGTATAGGGACGAGGAGCTTTTTGAAGCTGGTCCAGCTGATCTTGGGAAGAGGCACGAGCCATTTTAAGCAGCCTCAAGGCTACCTTTTCAGCCCCCTCTCGATCGTTCATTTCACTTATGTTCGAGCCGCCCCCATAAATGACACTGCTATAGTAGTTTAGTTTTGGA
>DOCA01000063.1 GCA_003503995.1 Holosporales bacterium | reverse complement strand
GGGAGTGGCAAGAGCTTGCATACCTCCCTCTCCAAGATTGTTCTTTCCAAGATTAAGGGCTCGAAGGTTTGTGAGGAGTTTTAGGCCAGGAGCAAAGGCTTGCATACCGCCCTCTCCAATAGAGTTATCATCAAGGCCAAGAGTTTTAAGGCTTGTGAAGGTTTCTAAGATAGGAGCAAGAAGTCTCATGCCTCTCTCTCCAAAATTGTTACCATCAAGATAAAAATCTTCAAGGTTTGTGAGGAATCTTAGGGGAGTGGCAAGGGTTACCACCCCATTCTCACCAAGATTATTATCCTCTAGATTAAGGGTTCGAAGGTTTGCATTAACTTCAGCTATTTCTGTATATTCCTGTTCTTCTAAGGAGATTTTAATCTTTAAATGGAACCATTGAGTTCGGTTTGGAGGAAGAAAATTATTAATGTAATTTTTAAAACTTTCTTTATTACTAATTACACATACTAGGGGGATATCTGGATTGGCTCTGAGCCCGTAAAATCTATTCGAGACCTTTGTCAAATTCGGCGCAATACTCGGGTCTAGTTTTATAATTTCCAGCAACATATCATCGGGTAAATTTGAAAGAGTTCGCCTTTGAGTTCTATCTTCGAAACCTAACTGATCTGTTGCTAATGAATTTCCGACGATAGCAAAAGCTAATAACATTGATATTTTTAAGATAGAATTTATCATTTTAATGCTTTTTTTGACAATAATTTCATTTGCTACAAAATAAATTAATTATTACGTATTGTCAACAATTAATTTATCCATCCAACAAATCCAGGCTGCGGCTGGGTATAGGCCTTCCAGCCACAAACCCTCCAAAATTCCGAACAGGCCAATGATGAGGGAACGTGCGGCTGTGGTGCATAAATGGGGTAGTTTGCGGGAAAGTGCAGGGAACTACGTTAAGGATTTTACCATGTGTAAAAACCAGTGAGAATAATATGTTCCCATCCCAATGGTGACAGGTGGGTTATTTTCTCAGGAGAGATACAAGTTCCCTGGTTTTTCATATGGGCTACAATTCTCCCAAGATGCTTTGTGTTCCAGTAGATAATGATGGCTGTTAGTAAATTAAGATGCATCATGCGTAGGTGCTGATTTTCAGAAGTACGATCAATAATTTCTCCTCTACGATTAAAATTGAGAGCCCGTTTTAGGCTATGGTGAGCCTCTCCTTTATTCAGTCCCATTTGCGAACGGCGTTGCATTTCGGGAGAACTTATCCAACCTAGGATGAATATGGTACGCTCAATCCTGCCTATTTCTCTCAAAGCAATTGCTAGCTCATTTTGACGGGGAAAGGAGGCCAATTGCCGCAGGATATCACTGGGCACAATACGATGTGTAGTAATACTGGCCACCAAACGAATAATATCCGGCCATTGGCTTTCTATACGTGAGATATTAGCTTTCGCTGTTACAAGTTCTTTCATGGCGTTTGGTAAAATTATTCCTTTCATTCCATACAGGTTCAGCGAAGATAAATTTCGTATCCTTGGAGAAAATTGGTGTCCCAGAAGGGCACACATTGCAAAAACATGATCCGTAAAACCTCCTGTATCGGCGTAATGTTCTTTAATTCTTTTTCCAGCCTCATTCATTGTTAACCCATCAAGGATATAAGGCGCTTCATGGGCAGTTGATGGGATTGATTTTGTAGCATAGGGTCCATATTGATCTGAAAAATGAGTGTAAGCTTTCACTCCAGGAACCATACCATATTTTGCATTCACTAAGTTCATAGCCTCCCCACTTCCACCAGAAGGAAAAAACTGTCCATCAGATGATGATGTAAGACCTTCTCCCCAAGAAGCACTTAAAGGAAGTCTACGATGTTTGTCTATAATAATAGCGAGCGCATCGGTCATGGACTCGCTGGTGAGATGCCAGTTGGCAATGCGCATCAAGGGCCAAAAAGATGAGTGAGAACTGCTGCATAGGGCCATTTTCTTTAGACCCATATTAATACCTCCAGCTAGAATGACATTGAGAAGACCTATTGTGTCCGAGCATGGAGATCCCGTGTGAATGTGGGTAAAACTATCTGTAAAAGCAGTATCTTCTGCCACTTCGCGCAGAATATCAGTGACTGATATTTGGGGCATGTTTTTGTAGATATCCAAAATAAGAGCATCAGTGCCTTCTGGAGCCTGAGAAGGCTCAAGCCTATTCATATGAATTTTCCCATTTTCAATACAACTGTTTGGAAGTGTGTTTTTCCTTATCATCTGTGAGACCTTTTTAAGACGCTGCTCCAGCAACGATTTTCGGCTTTCAATCCATTCATTTGCTTTCAATGGTATGGGGAGAGATAAGGTTTGCTTAGCCTGACTCACAGGCAGTAACTGCTTCTTGGTATCTCTATAAGATCGTGAATCAGCAACCCAGATATCCCTGGAACGCAAACAATCACGAATCGTAAAGAAGACGGCGGTTTCCCAAAGTTTCCGTTCTGGGTGACGGCCTAATTTCTTTTTCCATTTAGCGTTTGCAAAACAAACAGGTAGCCTTTCTTCAGGAGTTTTTTCTGAGCGATTTAGCTCCCTTAATAGCTTTATCGCCTTAAGGAGATATTCGGAAGACTGATTTCCTTTGAAGCTAACCCGCTCGAGCATCCGCTGAGTATAGCGACGGAACTTCCCGTATCCTGACAGAACGTACTCTAATGGATCCCCCTCCAGTTTCTTGGTAAGACCCTGAGCGGTGAGCATCAGACCTTCTAAGCTTTCAACATCTTCTATTACATCAGTAACAGCAGCATTGTCAGCATGAGCCCTCAGAAGTTTTTTACTAAGATTGGCAAAAGAAGATAGGGTTTCATGGGCCAGTTTTTTTTGATCAGCCAGCTGCCCATCACGAATGCGCTTACATGAGCTGTAGAGTTTTCCAACAATCCTGTCATGTGTCTCCAAAATGGCATCATTTATCATCGCTCGCCACTCAATAACGCAGGTGGCAAGGACGGCCAACCGCCTTTTTTCATTGATACCGCGCAACCCATCAGCATAATAAGCTTCACCCTGTTGACGAAGCCAAATGATTCTGTGAGAAGGAACTCCTTCCAACAAAGATTCTGGAATATCTAGGTCTTGTAAATACTCGAGCTTATTCAACAAACGATTCACATCCGCAGAGTTATGACCAACCTCAAACCGTTTCAACCAACCGTGAATTGTTAAGCGACCATCAACAGTGTTTCCAAGTAGGTTTTCCAGTGTTTTCTTCATTTCTTTGTCTATACGTAAAGAAATGAGTTCAACAACCTCACGTTCGGCTGCAACGCGGGCATCGGCGCATAGCCTTTCAATAACAGTCATGCCAGGAAGGATTATTTTTTGATCACGGCACTCTTGAGCAAAAATGGACACCAACTCTACATTGTTTCTTGTATGTACTGCTTTTTCGACAAGCCATTTAGAAAAAGAATCATCCTTAATTTCTTGAAAGATTTTAAAATCATAAAGACGCTGCAATTCAGATGAGTGCTCATAGCGTGTTTCTGATCGCACCCCATAAGTTTCCAAATCATCTGCTGATAGGGCCAATTGCTCCGCAATAAATATTAAGACTTGTTGGGGAATTATCTCACTTTTCTGCAATAGACGACCAGGGTATCTGAAAGCACATAGCTGCAAGGCAAATCCAAGGCGGTTAGAAGGTTTCCGTTTTGCATTAATGTGATGAAGATCTTCACTGCTAAGAACATAATATTTCAACAAGTCATTTTCGGTTATGGGAAGATTCAAAATATCTTCTTGCTGCTTATCCGTCAAAATTGGGCGGTGCGCCATAATTATCTCCAAGTGTTTTGGTGAGTGCAAAAAGTATACTTTTTGCACAGAACATCAAAGATAACCAGAGCCTGTTGTCATTTGCATAAAAACAGCGCAATAATCCTAGCAATAAACAACATGCTTTAACATAAACGCATTTATCTTTTTGCACTCATATGACCCAAATAATCGGATATGCCCGCGTCAGCTCCTTATCTCAAAATTTAGATGCACAAATTGATAGCCTTAAGAAAGTTGGGGCAGAAAGGATCTTTACTGATAAAATCAGTGGAACAGCGAAAGAACGCGAAGGTTGGGACGAATTGATCAGTTATATACGTACTGGTGATATGCTTGTCATTACCGAGTTAAGCCGTATGTCTCGATCTTTAGCCCACCTTCTAGAGATAGTTGAAGAATTAAAAAAGCGGCAAGTTCAATTCAGGTCCTTGCGTGAAAACATTGATACCTCTACAGCAACAGGTCGTGCATTCATCTCCATCATGGGAGCTGTCTCTCAAATGGAACTGGAGATAAAAAAGGAAAGGGCTGAAGCCGGTCGCGCGGCTGCAAAAGCAAGGGGGAAGTCTGGAGGACGTCCAAAAACTGATCCAGACAAGCTAGAGAAAGCACGTATTCTTTATAAAAATTCAGCTAACTCTGCACGGGAGGTTTGTGAGTTATTCGGCTTTTCTAGAAGAACTCTATTTAGCTATATGAAAAGGCTCAAAAATCCTTAACGTAGTTCCCTGCACTTTCCTGCAAACTACCCCAACAACAACAAAGAGCTGAGAAAACTCTTTAATCAAGCTCTCTCAAAAACTTTCTCTATTACTCTCTCTATTATAGACTTTTATTTTTTGAGGGTATCAGTAAGTGACGGAACTCTAAAATATTTATAAGATTCAGCAACAACAATGACACCCACTCCTATTATAAGTGTCATAAGCCAATCCATTAAAGAAATTGGCTGAAGTTTTAAAACATCTCTTAAGACCGGTGTGTACATCGCAATAATATGCACTCCATGTGCAATAATAATACTCACAATTAAAAAAGGGTTAGAAAAAAAGTTAAGACTCAACAATCGTTTTTCTTCGGATCGAGAATTTAAAGCGTGAAGATTCTCAAAAACAACCATCAACAAAAAAAGAATGTTTCGAGCATCACTCTCACTCCATCCTAATTTAAGGACTATCCAAAATAAGAAGAAGGCAATACATCCCATAAAACCCCCAGATGTTACGGTTTGTTCAATCATAAGGCGGTTAAATATTGGCTCCTGGGGAGCTCTTGGTTGCTTATTTAAAAGACTCTTATCACTTTTCTCAAAGGCCAATGCGATATCTTGGATACCATTGGTCACAAGATTTAACCAAAGAAGCTGGGCTGCAAAAAGAGGTATGGGCAAATTAAAAAGAGAGGTCGCAAAGAACAAAATTATCTCTGCGAAACCTGTACTAAGAAGAAGAAAAATAACTTTGCGAGTATTATCGTAAGCAGCTCTACCTTCAAAAATCCCAGAGACGATTGAGGAAAATTTGTCATCTATAAGGATGATATCTGATGCTTTACGCGCAACATCCGTTCCTTCTTTTCCCATAGAAATGCCAATATTTGCTTCATGAAGTGCCGGGGCATCGTTAACGCCATCCCCTGTAACAGTAACAAAGTGCCCAAGCTTTTTCAAAGCATCGACAATTATCAATTTTTGCATTGGCAGGACCCTAGAAAAGACTTTTTTCTCTCTCAAAAGCCGTGCCATTTCAAGGGGGTCTGCCTCAAATTTTGTAAGGTCTTTTCCCGTGATGACTTCCTCAGCGGTGGTTGCCATTCCAAGCTTTCGAGCAATGGTAAGAGCCGTTGCTGGATGATCCCCTGTAATCATTGCAACTTGAATGCCGGCTTTTTTGCAAGATTCGATAGCATCAATACTATCTTCTCTAACTGGATCAATAATCCCCACAAATCCCAAACATTCTAAGTCTTGAAGTTTTTCTATTGTGCCCTCAATGGATAAATGTGATTTCTCTATATCAACATCTTTTATATGGCCTGTTGCAAGGGCAATGACACGATAGCCTTTCTTTGCTAATACCTCTGATTGTTCTCGTAAATCCTTTTTATTAGCGTTTTCACACATCGAAAGAATAATCTCTGCTGCTCCTTTGACATGCACACTTACGCCTCCCCCATCTTTATTGTAACTTGCAGAAAATTTTCTTGAGGGCTCATAGGGAACCAAGAAAATTTCTGGGAAGTAAGAATGAAGGGTTTCTTTGTTCAAACCTAATTTAGAGGCTAAGACGAGAAGTGACACATCAACAGTATCACCAAAGTAACTGTACCCAGAAGATGTCTCTTTAAATACACCCTCGTTGCAAAGTGCTCCAGTAATTGCAAGTTTTTGTAGAATTCCAAGGCTTTCTTCGCTAACAGGCCCCCCTTCTTTTTGAGCACATCCATTGACTTTGTAGCCCTCTCCCCCAATTTCAAACAAACCATGTTCAGGAATATAGATAAGTTTTACTGTTAGTTTATTACAAGTAAGAGTTCCCGTTTTATCACTAGCAATGAAAGTTGTTGCTCCTAAGCCCTCAATAGCAGAAAGAGTGCGAACAATGACATTGTGTTTTCCCATACGATGTCGCGCAACAGATAAGGCAACGGTCAGGGCAACTGGCAATCCTTCGGGGATTATTGAAACAGCTAACGCAACCGCAATAAGAAAAACATCCTTAATATCATTTCCCTGTAAAATTTGAATAGCCCCAATAACAGTAATCGCTAACAGCGTGAAAAAACCAATACGTTTTGTGAATTGTCTCATTTTTATAAGAAGGGGTGTTTCTGTCTCACTTTCTCTAGCTAAAGCAGAGGCAATAGCGCCTATTTCAGTGTACAATCCTGTTCCAGCCACCAAAGCCTTAGCACGGCCACTAAGCATAACACTCCCCGCAAATAACATATTTTTACGCTCTGTTAAAAAAGCATCCTTGGGAAAGATTTCATGAGAGCTCTTTCGTATTGGAACAGACTCTCCCGTTAAAGTTGATTCATCGACGAGGAGCTCACAAGCCTCCAACAACCGTGCATCAACTGGGACATAATCCCCAGACTCTAAGAAAACAATATCCCCTGGAACAAGCTCTGACGCAATAATTCGTTTTTTAATCCCCTCTCGAAAAACTGTAACAAAACTTAAAAGTGCCTCATCTAATTCTTCAGCCTGTAGGTCAGATTTCCATTCTTGGACCGCTCCAATAATAGAGTTCAACTGCAACACGCACACAATAAAAAGGCCATCGCTAAACTGTTGAATACCAAAAGATATCCCCGCTGCAATGAGAAGCATATACATTAAAGGGCTTTTAAATTGCCTGAGGTAGGCACGAAACAATCCTAAACGCTTTGATTTGGGCAAAACATTAGGGCCGTAAACTTGAAGACGAGCTTCTGCCTCTTTTTGCAAAAGCCCCTTAAATTGACTATCCAAGGCCTTTATGGACTCTTCTATAGTTAAGGCATGCCATAACTTTAAGTGTTTTTTACGCGTCTCATTCCCTGTCAATAATGACTCGCTCTCACACACTAAAACAATATTTTCTGTTCTTGCGTGTTTTGAATACCAAACAACTTATTTATTCTAACATTTTTTTAGGAATTCAATACCCACGGAGCCTATTTATTTTTGGAAAAAAAACATTTCATACGACCACTTCTCTATTTATTAAGGCAGGTTTTCAGCGTTTTTAATGGTTTTTTCATACAATAAAGGGTACAAGGGAGGTAATATAGACGTTTTAAAGGAACTTCATGTGTTGAAAATGACTAAAGATAATCTCTATTTCCTGCCCCTTGGTGGCTCGGGAGAAATTGGGATGAATTTGAACCTGTATGCCATCAATGACAAATGGCTTATGGTTGATCTTGGCGTTTCCTTTGAACGCGCCCTTGGTATGGACGTTGTTATGCCAGACCCTACTTTCATTGAAGAGAACGCAGATAAGCTTGTTGGGTTGGTTGTGACCCACGGCCACGAAGACCACATTGGTGCCATCCCCTATCTTTGGCAATTGCTCCGTTGCCCTATTTACGCAACACCGTTCACAGCCTTTTTGGTGCGCGGAAAATTGCGGGAAGCAGGGCTTCTCTCAGAGGCACAAGTCATTGAAATTAAAATCAATGAAGAGGTCGATCTTGATCCTTTTAAAGTGACTTATATCCCTATTACCCACTCAATCCCCGAAGCCAACGTCATCAAAATTGAAACAAAAGCTGGAACGGTCGTGCACACAGGGGATTGGAAGATTGATCCCGATCCTCAAATTGGAAGCACAACAGACATTGAGCACCTAAAAGCCCTTGGAAATGACGGCGTTTTAGCCCTTGTATGTGACTCGACAAACGTCTTTTCTGAAGGCCATTCTGGCTCTGAGGGAGAAGTTCGTGAAAGCTTGCTTGAGTTGATTCAAAGTCAAAAACAACGGGTTGCTGTTGCTTGTTTTGCCAGTAACGTTGCGCGCCTTAATACCTGTATCGAAGCTGCTAAGAAAAGTGGTCGCCAAATTATCCTGGCTGGACGCTCTCTTTGGAATATGTCTGATGCAGCAGTACACAGCGGCTATTTTGACTCTAACAAAGGTTTTTTAAAGGACGGTGCTTTTAACAATATCGATCCTGAAAAAGTACTTCTTGTGTGCACAGGCTCTCAAGGTGAATCCCGAGCAGCCTTAACACGTATTGCCAATGGAACGCACCCCAAGATTAAGCTTGAAAAAGGCGATACTGTTATTTACTCTTCCCGCGAAATCCCTGGAAATGAAGCCGCTATTCACCATACCCAAGACGAACTTCTTGATGCTGGCATTAACGTAATCACCGATTACGATGATGTTACCCATGTCTCTGGTCACCCCAACCAAGATGAGCTCAAGAAAATGTACGAGTGGACTAAGCCCAAGATTTTGGTACCTGTTCACGGAGAGCGATCTCACTTAAGAGAACATGCCGCTTTTGGTCTTGAATGTGGTATCCCTCATACCTTTGCTCCTCGTAATGGTATGCTCATTAACCTTTCATCTAAGGATGGCCCCGAGACTGAGCACATTGTCGAACATGGCCGCCTTGCCCTTGATGGCTCGGCCATTGTTCACGTTAAAGGCGAGCATATTAAAAAGCGCGAAAAACTGATGACCTGTGGGGCTGTTTTTATTACCCTCGAATTTGATAAAAACGATAATCTTAAAACACCTGCTTCTGTTTCTATCATTGGTTTACCAGATATTGGCCAAGAAGGTTCTTTATTGAAAGATCTACAACTTACCATTCAAGACGATGTGTCCGCCATCAAAAGTAAAAACATCAACGATGATGATCATATTCAAGAGCGTCTCTCTCAAAGCACAAAGCGTTTTGTCAAAGCACTGCTCTCAAAGAAACCTATCGTGACCGTTCATATTGTGCGTTCTCACTAGAGGCTCCTGTAGTGATTTAGGTTTTTCCCCTGCAAATGACCGGAGGCGCAAGCGACGAC
>DOCA01000182.1 GCA_003503995.1 Holosporales bacterium | reverse complement strand
GAAAGTCGAACCTTTGCTTTTTTACCGCCAAAAGAGTCTTTTGCAGAGGCTCCTATAGGGGCCTCTATTTAATCGGGATTTCCTTTAAATAACAGACAAAGTCATCGCCGTATCTTTGGAATTTTAAGGCGACATTAGATTTCAAATTTCTGCCAAGTTTATCAGGGCAGCAGACTTCTTTCCCCCCTGCCATGGATGACCACAAACCTCATAGGAGGTTCCTGGGACAACCTCTAGCTGATTTTGAGCCCATTTATGCGTGAATTTCCAAGTTTCTTCTGTTTGAAGCGTCTTATGATACTTACTAATTCCAACAATTTTAAAGTCCAAATTAAGCCGCACTCCTGTATCATTTTTAATTTCATTTAGTGGAATACGAGCAGCTTGCCCTCCCTCAATTGAGGCTAGCATCAAAAAAGAAGTGATAAAAATAGACAGTCTTAAAAACATTTTAATCTCCCATATATCATTACAATGTAATGATATAGGAAAAGAATTAAGGAACAATTAACTTATAGGAGCCTCTGCAAAAAACTCTTGTACAGGCTTCCTTGAAGATTCTCTCCCTACTCTATTAACGCCTTTCTTTTTCCCCTGCCCCGCTTTTTTAAAATCTGATACCCTTAAAAGAACACATGATTAAAAAACAGGAAGGCTGATCAAAGTCATGACGACGCAGTTAACAGATATTTGTATCATTGGCGCTGGATCTGGAGGTCTAAGTCTCGCTGCCGGTGCCTCACAAATGGGAGCTTCCGTTACTCTCATCGAGCGTGGAAAAATGGGAGGCGACTGCTTAAACTACGGCTGTGTGCCCTCAAAAGCTCTCTTGGCTGCTGGAAAAGTTGCCCACACCTTTCGACACTCTCAAAAATTCGGCATCACCCCTCAAGAACCAAACATTGATTTCAAAGCGGTTCATAACCATGTTCACGATGTCATGGCACAAATAGAGCCCAATGACTCTCAGAGTCGTTTTGAAAAACTTGGTGTTCACGTCATTCGTAAGGAAGCTTCCTTTGTTGACAAGCATACTATTCAAGCTGGTGATACGCTTATCAAAGCTAGGCATATTGTCATTGCAACGGGGAGCTCTGCCTTTGTCCCTCCCCTTAAGGGGCTCGAAAACACGCCCTACTTAACCAATGAAACCATCTTTGATCTGACGGAATGCCCAAAGCATTTACTTATAATTGGCGGTGGTCCCATTGGTATAGAAATGGCCCAAGCTCACCGTCGTCTTGGCGCAGAAGTTACCGTTATCACCAGCCATGGCATTCTCCCAAAAGATGATCCGGAGCTGATTGAGGTTGTGAAAAAACATCTCCTCCAAGAAGGGGTCAAAATCCTAGAAGACGCCCGCGTTGAAAAGGTCGCCAAAACAACCAACGGCGTTTCTGTCATAACCAACAACGCTACATTAAAAGGCTCCCACCTTCTTGTGGCAACGGGGCGCCAAGCCAATTTAGAGAGCTTAAATCTTAAGGCTGCTGAGATTGCTCACACACCCCGAGGGATCAGCGTTAACCCTCGTCTTCAAACATCTCAGAAAAATATTTATGCCATGGGTGATTGTACTGGAGGTTACCAATTTACCCACGTTGCCAGTTATCATGCTGGTATTATTATTCGCAATATACTGTTTAAACTCCCCGCAAAAATCCATACTTCTGCTATTCCCTGGGTGACCTACTGTGATCCTGAGCTTGCCCACGTTGGACTCAGCAACAAGCAAGCCTTAGAAAGCTTTCCAGATGCCCGCACCCTTCGTTGGCCCTTTGCAGAAAACGACCGAGCCTTGGCAGAACGCGCAAGCGACGGCCTCATTAAAATCTCCACAAAGAAAAATGGCGAGGTTTTGGGCGCCAGCATCGTTGGCAAGAACGCAGGTGATTTATTGTTACCGTGGGTTTTGGCCGTGAAAGAAAAGAAAAAAATCGCCGATATTGCGACTCTTATTGCCCCTTATCCAACCTTCTCAGAAGTCAGCAAACGCGTTGCAGGCAGCTTTTTCACGCCCAAGCTTTTTAGCCCCAAGACTAATAAGATCGTGCGTTTTTTAATGAAATGGTTTTCTTAAAAACATCTTTTAATTATAATCCTTAAAAAATTATTTTTCAAACTGTTAAAAGACATTTTTAGGGCGCATATTGAGGGCAAGAAGAATAAGAAAAAAGCAAAACAGAACAGAGTCTTCTTGGATTTATTTCTATAGTCGATTCAATAGAATTCTAGTCTAGGCGCCAACGACGACGACTATACTTCATAGTTTAGGAGTGCAGAAACGACGTCTGGGATTTTATTGAATCAACTATGTCTCTTAAGAAATATAGCAAGCGGACTGAAGGAGGATAAAATGACCTATCGACACAGAGGAACCACAAGCCAAGGTGAAAAATTCACTAAGGATAGAATTGACCAAGCTTGGTCAAAGGCCTGTGGGGGAATGCATAACCACGACCTTATTGAAGCAGCTTTACAATTTTTCTCAGAAAAATTTAAAGAAGGCAGCTATTGCTTAGATGACTATGGCCACATTATTAGCCGAGATGAATACGGCCAAGAAAGCCGCCACGGCTGGGAAATTGATCATATTTGCCCTGTTGCCAAGAAAGACACTTATGAGCAAGGCGCCCATAAGATTGACGAACCTGAGAACTTGCGCGCCCTCCACTG
The DNA here is from genome assembly GCA_003503995.1 of Holosporales bacterium. GTDB lineage: Bacteria > Pseudomonadota > Alphaproteobacteria > Caedimonadales > UBA9215 > UBA9215. The sequence goes on along the minus strand of DOCA01000182.1, from coordinate 2,383 downwards.
GGAGTCCAACAAACGCAAAGGTCGTCTCGACTCAAAGACCTATGAGCTCGAGTGGGAATGGGTGGTTCTGAATAAAGCTGCTTGAAGGAGAGACCCATAAAATATCAAAGGACTCATCAAACCAACGAAAAAGAGGGCAAGTCGACCCTGATGAGGGAGGTTCTAACAAAGGGCCTCCCTCAAACGGGAATCGATACTCTTCTTTTAGAACGCCAAACTCTCTCACAACTCAAAAACGTTGCGCTTTTAACAAATAAAGCCTCCGTTACAGCTGAAGGTACGCCAACGGCTTATGCCCTTGGAGCAGTTCTAAAAGAGAATCTTCGCTGTTTATTTTCCCCCGAACATGGTTGGTCTGCCAAAGGGGAAGATGGAAAAGATGTCTCTGACGAGGTCGATCCTCAACTTAAAAAAAATGTCTATAGCCTCTACGGCCCCTTGTTTCAAGAAAACCTCTCTCACTTTCATAACCTTGAAACCCTTATCATAGATATCCAAGATGTAGGAGTCCGCTGTTATACCTTTGCAGCAACTTGTGCCAAGGTTTTAGATTATCTTTCAACCCTAAAAGCACCGCCCAAGATTCTCATTTGTGATCGCCCTAACCCTTTAGGAAAAGCACAAAAAGGTCCTCTTTTTAACCCTGACCTTCAATCCATTGTACAACATTTAAATGTTCCCTTTCAGCATGGGCAGAGTATTGGGAACCTTCTACTTTCTTATAACCACTCTCTAACAGCCCCCCTGTCTCTAAAAGTAATTCCCTATGAAGATGAGTTTTGTCCTTTTGAACACCGCTGGGTTCCTCCCTCTCCAGCTTTACCAAATTGGACGTCCGTAGTGCTTTATCCAGGACTGGTCCTCTTAGAAGGCGTAACTGTTTCCCTTGGTCGTGGAACAGATAAACCTTTCATGTCTATGGGAGCTCCCCAGTTAGAGTCAGAAAAACTCCTTAAAGCATTGGGAAACATTCAAGGACTGTCTATCACCCCCCTCACCTTTACCCCCCAAAGCAGCGTCTTTCAAGGTGAGGTGTGCCAGGGCATTGAATTCAAAATCACAGATCTTAAAAACTTAGAAAGCTATGATTTCGGACTTCATCTCATTCGCTCCCTTGCCAAAACCTACTCTAATTTTCAATGGGTCCAAAATAAAGAAAAAGGCACCTATTGGATAGATGCCCTTTTGGGAAATTCTGACTTTCGCTTGAGTTTTTAGGCAGATTTTATTCAATTTGTTTTAGAAGAAATTCTTTTAAAACATCTTGAACTGCCTGTTGCTTGGTAGGTTTCTTAAGAACCGCGGAAAACAACTGTAATATCGTTTCTTTCGCTTCTTCTGGAGCAATATCAACTACCTCACCTTCAGTCAATGTGGAAAAGCGAATGATAATCGCCTTGGGACTGGTTTGTTTGATTTTATAGGTTGCTTCTGCACCATTCATATTAAGCATTTGCATATCCATCACAATGAGACTATAGGACGTTTGATCAGCCATATTAACAGCTTCCTGTCCATTTGTAGCCGTTTCGACAAGGTACTGACCTTCAAGACCAAGTTTTTTTAGGGAAATTTTCAGCACTCTTGAGAAAGCCTTTCTATTCATCAAACTATCATCCACAAATAAAATTTTCTGAAGTTCTTGCTTGGAAGTGTCTCCACCTTCAGAGTCACTTAATTTATTATGCGCGCTTGTAAAAGCACTCGTACTTGATAGAATTAAAGCCACAAAAAGAGAAAAAATTTTCATATCCATATACTCATTAGAATTTTACAATGTGTTAATTATACATGTTTTGACAAAAAAAGTCAATAAATTCAAAAACAAAGGCTTTTGAAAAGAAATATGGTCTTTTCAAAAAGGTTCCAGTCTAGACCTCAAAGTGTTTCCTATATTTACAGAAAAAATACCTAGGGCCTTCTATGTTCAAGAAAATTAGACATAAAATTAATCAAGAAAAAGCGGACATGTACACCAATCACCCCAACGCCAAGAAAATTAATAAACCGCCCCGACGAGTTCTGCGCAATAAAATCAATTTGCCTTCCTGTATACCGAGTCATTTCTATAATAAGCGGCACCCGCACATCTTCCCACATTTCTTCTGGAAGAAGACGCTCTCTATTTCTGTCAAGAGCCACTGCAAATTCAATGATTTGCACAGAGGTTAACCCTGCCCCTTGAATGGCTTTTAAAATAGATTGCTTACTTCTATGCCCGATTACGTCTCTAAAAAGCCTTTGTTGATTTTGAGCGATCACAGAAATTTGTTCTGGCGAAAAGGGAATCAATGCAGAGGCAACTACCAACTTTTCCCAAGTCGAGATATTCCGAAAAAGCTGCGCCCTATTTTCTTCAAGAGAGGTGGTCCTATAAAATCGG
>DOCA01000181.1 GCA_003503995.1 Holosporales bacterium | reverse complement strand
TGTTTTGCAAAAAAGTGTTGAACGGCAAGTATTGATTGAAGCTAAAATTGTCGAGGTTAATCTTAAGGATCAGTTTAAAACAGGTATTAATTGGAATGCGCTGAAGGGGGATTTTGTCCTGCAGATGCCTTTGGGAGATATTGCTACACCAGGGCATTTAAATGAACTTTTACCACCGCCTCGTAATGTCTTTACCCTTGGGGGAAATGCTCAAAAAATCACGGGACTTTTGAGTTTGCTCAACCATTTTGGGACCGTGAGAACGCTCTCTAATCCGCGTTTAACAGTGATGAATAACAACCCAGCTGTTTTAAAGGTCGCTAAAAATAAGGTGTATTTCAAGCTGAACTACACCCGAGAGCACAGCTATTATGATAAGCAAGAACGGACCTATTATTCAAGCGATGTGAAAACCGTTCCCATTGGGTTGATGATGTATGTGCATCCTAGCATCAGTGAAAATGGGCGGATTATTATGACGTTGAGGCCTACCATTTCACAAATCTCGAGAGAAGTCCCAGATCCGGCCGTTGGTATCGCTTCCAACCAAGCTTTGCAGTCCCTTGTGCCTGAAGTTCAAGTGCGTGAGCTCGATTCTCTCTATGAATTCTGGTGAGATCGTTGTTGTGGGCGGATTAATGGAAGAACGCTCGAGCAATGAGCGGGACGGTGTACCTGAAATTGAGGATGTGCCCGTGTTGGGAGAGCTCTTTAAGGGGAAATCCAATGATCGCACCGTAACGGAGTTGGTGATTTTTTTGCGGGCAACTATTATTGAAAATGATGATGAGCCTTTCTATGAAGATACTAGCATTTCCCGAGCCGATAAAACTGCTTATCAGGGCTTTACACAAGATCCAAGACCGTTACAATTCTAGCTGGGACGATTTTGTAGTTATTCAATCAAATAGGAGTTTATGGAAAAATGATGAAAAAGATTTTAGCCCTTTTCTTTGGGGTTTTTATAAGCCTCTCTCAGGCAAGTGATGGCCTTAGGCACACAGATCAAGAATTTTATGATGAAGGCGTCGTTCTTCGAAAAGCAGGAAATTATCATCAAGCAAAGAAATGTTTTTCTGCGGCGGTGTTTACTGACGATAAAATGCTGGTTGTAAAAGCATTTTATAACTTAGGACATATATCACATCTAGAGGGTAGAATTCAAGATGCAGCAGTGTGGTTTTTTCAATCAAATCAGGCTCATATTGCCTTGAATGGCACACCTTTCCGCAAGCCGTTAAGGCCTCTAAAATATCCCTCCAAGGGCAGACTTTAAGAACTCTTTCTCCCGCTCAGGAAACATTTTCAGCACCCAGTAGAGGTATTGGAGATTTATTTTCAAGAATTGATTTTTCTCCATTGCCTCGTGCTATTTCTCTAAAGCAATCCTTTACGGTAAAAGGTGGAGATGTCGAAGTTCATTTTCGAGACGCTGATCATTTAAGGGCTGTTGTTAAAAGAACGCCTCTCTTTTCAGGGAAAAATACCTATTATATTCTGGACGCAGATGTCGAAGATGGCAAAGAATTTCAGGCCAGTGGCGGCACAGGGTATTGGGAAAAATTTGTCCATGTCGAAGGCGATGAGGCTTTGCAAATCAAGGGGTACATAGGCTATATGCCCTTTGCACTCATTCTACCGGAAGGGTCAGCTTATGGCAATCTTACAATGACTGGTTTTGCTTCTCGAATATCCATAGCGGGTTTAAATGAACCATTGAAGCTCTTGGATTATCTTGTCGGGATCTCAGATGATAGCATTACGGTTCAAAAAGAAGAGGCTCTTTCTCTTTTGGCCGAGAGGTGTTTAGATAGAGAAACGCATTCTGAAAAATATCCTTCTTTAGAGAAAGTTGCACCAAAATCAATATTACTTAGTGATGGATATATTGATTCTTCTCAAATGGATTACGTAGCTAGTGAGAATATGCCTTTTTATGTTGGGCCAGATAAAGTATCTTTGCTTTCCTTAAAAAAGGCTCTTCCCCTTGTCTTTGGTGGATTGTTTTTCATTGATTCTACATTGACTTCGTCAGGAATTTATACGGATAAATCGTTATGCTTAGAAAAAGGATTTTCGGTCTCTACTTTGTCGAATCTAGTTGTTTATGGAGATCTTTCTTTAAAGGAATATTGTGTGAAAATTACTTCAGGCAAAAATATCTGGTTTATTGCAGCAAGTTTAAGAGCTGCTTCTATTGAGATTTGTCCTGGTGTGGGATTTATGCAGCTACCTTGCTCCTTTTTCATGGAGCGCCCTGAAAATATGCCTACCGAGTTATGGGATGCTTTTTTTAAGTTTCGTTTTCAAAGAACGAGCTACACAATATAAAGAAGAAAAGGCGGCAGGGGACTGTCGCCTTTTTTATATCCTCAAGAGAGCTATAGTCGATTCAATAAAGTTCCAGTCTAGGCACCAGCGACGATGACTATACTTCATAGTTTAGGAGTGCAAAAACGACGTCTGGGATTTTATTGAATCGACTATAGGAACCTCTGCAAACGGGCTAAACGACGTGGTTTTGCAGCCCTGACAGAAAGAAGTGAAGCGAGAACGTGGAAACGTAAGCATATCTTTAGTATGTGCGTCCCTTGATAAGTCGAGCCTTTGCTTTTTTATCGCCAAAAGAGCCTTTCGCAGAGGTTTCTATAGTCCTATAAGTCTTTTGGAAGAGTGTGTTGAGAGGATTTTTCAGTGGGCTTTAAAAAGCGCTTGCTGATCTGGGAAATCCACACGAGAAGACCACCAGAAAGAGCGCCAACGGCAAAGGTACCAATAAGAACAAGAGATAAAGTCAACTTAAATTGCAAGGGCAGGGGCCACAGGTCAATGGCGACGACATGGCTATTTTTAACGGCAAAAACAGTTACCATCAGAGCAATGAGGACCGATAAAATAATCTTAATGGCTTTAAACATGTGAGGCCCTTCATTGTTTGTTACTGTGGGGAGTTTTAAAAATCCTAACATAGTCTAAGCAGCTCTATCAAATCATTTATAGAAACCTCTGCGAAAGGCTCTTTTGGCGATAAAAAAGCAAAGGCTCGACTTATCAAGGGACGCACATACTAAAGGTATGCTTACGTTTCCACATCGTCTCTGATTCTTTGGCTCACTTCACTTCTTTCTCTCAGGGCTGCAAAACCACGTCGTTTAGCCCTTTTGCAGAGGTTCCTATAGAGGGTTGAGTTGTCTTATGCTATAAATGAGCAAAACAAGGAATTATTTTATGGTTTGTCATATTGGTGTTTTAGGGGCAAATGGCCGTATGGGCCAAGAGCTTGTGAGAGTTGTTTGTGAAGATAATCAAACGCTTTTGAGTTCAGCACTGGTGCGCCCAGGTCATGATCTTGAGGGAAAAAGTCTTGGCATGCTTACGCCTTTATATTCATCGGCAATCTATCAAAGTGATTTGTCTAAGGCCTTTCAAAAGGCTGATGTGATGATTGATTTTACTCTGCCGACGGCAACGGCTACGTTTTTAGAGAAAGCCCTTGAAATGCAAACGCCTCTTGTGATTGGAACAACGGGTTTAACTCGGGATGATCACCTGTTGATGGAAACATTAGCCCGTGCTGTGCCTGTGGTTTATGACACGAATATGAGCCTTGGTATCACGGTTTTGAATGCTTTGGTGGAAAAAACAGCGGCTCTTTTAGAAGACGATTTTGATATTGAAATCCTTGAAATGCATCATCGACATAAAAAGGATGCCCCTTCAGGAACTGCCTTGACCTTGGGCGATTTTGCAGCGCGGGGCCGAGGAGTCCCTTTTGACTCTGTCGCTTCTTTTGATCGCCATGGAGAACAACAAAAAGAGCGAAAAGCTGGTGATATTGGTTTTGCTACTCTTCGAGGCGGCGGTGTTGCAGGGGACCATAGCGCTCTTTTTGCGTCATCAGAGGAAATGATTACTTTGTCCCACAGAGCCCTAAAGCGAGCTGTTTTTGCCATGGGAGCGGTAAGAGCCGCAAAGTGGGTCGTGACCCAAGAACCGGGTTTATATAATATGCGTAATGTACTCGGTGTATAAAGAGTCTTTTGGCATAAACAACATTTGCTTAGCGTAAGCACACTTAGGAGTATTAATTAATGTGTTCAATTTTCTCAGACGACAAACTACTGGTGTCTCTTAAGGACTGTTTGTCCTATGTGGCCAAGGCCCTTCAGGCCCCCATCACGGTGATTTTATGGGATGGTTCAAAAACCCCTTTAGGAGAAATTGGCAACTCTGATTTGACTCTTACCATTGCTCATAAGGGTGTTGTTGCGTCTCTTTTAAAGCACCCTAATCTTGAGAATCTTTTGCGCCACTATGCCTGTGGAAATATTCTCATTGAAGGGGGGGCAGATCTTATGGCGTTTATCCAGACTTTACGAGATAGTATTAAGAAAAAAGATCTTAAGAAGTTGGATAAGTTTTTTATTCTTAAAAAAATATGGCCATTCTTGTTGGTGAAGAGTCTAAAGGCTGAATTGAGCCATGAGTACGCGAAAGATGAAACAGGGTTTGATGATAAGCAACGTGATAATAAAGATTTCATCCAATTTCATTACGATGTAAGTAATGCATTTTATAAGCTCTTTTTGGACCCTGAGATGTTGTATTCCTGTGCCTATTTCAAAGACTGGTCCACAACCCTTGAACAATCCCAACTGGATAAACTCGAGATGATTTGTCGAAAACTGCGCTTGCAAAAAGGGGATCGCTTTTTGGACATCGGCTGTGGTTGGGGCGCGCTGGTATGCTATGCGGCTAAGAATTATGGCGTGACCTCCCATGGTGTGACTCTTTCTCAAACCCAATATGACTATGCAACGGCTAAGGTCAAGGAATTAGGCCTGCAAGATAAGGTGACCATTGAACTTCGGGATTATATTACCCTTGATGGCCAGTATGATCGTATTTCAAGCATTGGGATGTTTGAGCATATTGGCTTAGATAAATTTCCAGAATATTTCAAAAAAGTACGCTCTTTGTTAAGGGATAATGGGACGTTTTTGAATCATGGTATTGCGCGTCGGGCAAAGGCTAATAAAAAACGTGCCCGAGCCATCACGCCAGAAAAGCGTTTGATTCTAAAATACATTTTTCCAGGGTCAGAGTTAGCACCCATTGCGACAACCGTTGAAGCTATGGAGGCCTATGGCTTTGAAATCCATGATGTCGAAGGGTGGAGAGAGCATTATGCCTTAACCTGTAAGCTATGGTGTCAGCGCTTGTCGGCTAATAAAGAGGCTGCTATCCAAGCCGTTGGTATTGAGAAGTATCGCATGTGGCTTGCTTATTTAGCGGGTGTTTCCTTTGGTTTTTGGAGTGGCTCAATCTTGCTTTATCAAGTGGTTGCAACCAAACGCAGCAAGGCCAAAGGCTCCTCAGGACTTCCCAGTACACGGGCTGACCTGTATATTTAGTCCCTTTAGAGAGAGTTTCTCTCTAGACTTAGTTGCATTTTTTCATAGAGACTTGTAACAGCTTTCCTCGTAATTGAGTCTTTGGGGGCTGACACGCAAGAGCAATGGCGTCTGGCATACCAAGATCAATGGCTTTTTCAAAATAGTCGCCCACATCGTTTACAGCACCAAAGGTTTGCGCTGCTTTAACGCCACATTGCCCTTTTTCAAAAGCCTCTCGATGTTGATGCTCGTGGGTGGTACAAACAATTTTTGCAATGGCAGCACCATCATAAGTGGCACAATTTTTATTTTTTTTATTAAGAGCGCACCATTTTGCGCACGCTTCATCTTGGCCGTTTTGAGTGATCTCATCTGCTATTTGTTGAACCCAAGGATGAGGGGCATTTGTGTTCTTTTTTGCATGTCCAGTATTTGTGATTAAAACAAGACCTAAAGTGATTGTTAACAGATATTTTGCAGTCATTATGATTCTTCCTCACCCAATTTCTTCGTTATTGTCGCGTTTTTAAGCTTAACAAAGCGTTAATTATTCCGCGGAAAGGAAAAAAGCTGCTGCATTTAATAGGAAGAAAAAGAGGGTTGAGAATGGCGAGGAAAAAGCCTCACCCTAGTTTTTTAGCTCACTTTGAAGTCCAAAGAGTTTTCTTTGAAGGGCTGTATGAAAATATTTTTGTAGAACTTTTCCTATAAATATTTTATAAAGCAATGTTAGTAATTTAACTATATAAAAGGGACTATTAAATATGAAATTATATTGCTTTAAAAAAGAAACGTTATTGGCATTTTTTATGTTGTTTGGCTTTTTTGGAAGTGACAACATGGCCTGTGCCTCACATGGTAGCGAGCCAAAGTACAAAAGAACGAAACGAGCGCCAGTTCAGGTGATGATTGATTTGACTGGGGGTGACGAAGATGTACCAACCGCGGAAGAATCCCCTCAAAAAAAGAAAAAGCCCTTGCCTGAACAAGAACTGGAACAAGGATTTCTCGAAAAGTGGACGATGGGATCACCTTTGATTCTTCAGACTCTTGTTGAATGTCGTGGATATTCAAAAGGAAAATACAAAGCTCTTGAGACGTTTGCCTCTTCCTTACTCCCAACGCATCTGACCTCTTTTTATAACCGGCGTTTAGTTCTTAAGGCCTTAATGGGGCACTCAGAAGAAAATATCCGAGGCCTTGCAACAGGGGCTCCGTTCCTTTTGAATACTTTTTGTGGCGTGGGTTCTTACACTCAGATTATAAAAAGTCTTCAGAAATACGGCGGCAAAGAAATTTGTTTTCTATTGGGGGTGCTGAAAGAAAATCGAAGTGTCTTCTTTCCTAAACAAATAGGCGAAGAAGAGCGTGTTTTGATTATTGAGAACTTATCAGATGCTCCCACCTCCTTTTTGCCCTATATAGCTCAGTGCGCTGCTAACATGCCAGCGCGCGAGAAAAGCTTAAGCGCCTACATTGGCAAGTTATCAAACCAAGCGGTGCTGTATGAATTAGCGCGTTTCTATGATGATAGAAAAGACCTCCCCAAAGCAAAAGTAATTCTCTGGAGGCTTCATAAGGAGGGGTTTCTTCCTGCGACACACAGCCTTGGGCACATTTTATATGGTCAGGATAAAAAGAATGAGGCTAAAGAACTTTTTGAACACGCTTCTAGGGAAAAATTTCCAGCTTCTATGTATTCTTTAGCGCAGCTTCTATACATAAACGCTAAGACACAAGAAGAGAAAGAAGAATCAAAACGGTGGTTCAAAAAAGCTGAAGAACACGGGTATGTAGGCCTCACGGTGGAACTTGATAAGAGCAAGAAGAAAGATGCTGAGGTGATTGTATCCACCTCCTCCAAGAGAGATAATATTGAAGATTTCTTAAGAAAATCCCAGGGAATGTAATGTGATATGAAGGGGAGAGAATCCCCTTCATTGTTAAGGTTGATCAAGAATAGGCTTTGCCCCATTACTTGTATCACCTGCGCCAAAGAATTTTTTCTTAGATCCAGCAAAGGCGCTTTTTAGGCCACCAACAACTTTTTTAGTAGCGCTTGAAACTTTTGTTTTAATGCCAGAGGCAACAGCTGAAAGATCTGGAAGGTTTGCTTTTATTCGTGCAGCTTCTTCAATACCGCCTCGAATAAAGCCACTTAGGCCTTCTCGTTCAGATTTTTTCTTTTGGAAACCTTGGGCAAGGAGCTCAGCCATGATGGGAGAAGAGGTATTATAGCCTGCAACAATATCAGGTCTAAATAAAGCTTCTCCTTTTTCAGCGGAGTTACCGATGGATCCATAGTGTGCAGGAGCGACAAAGGCTATTAGGGGATCTTTGATGGGCTCTAAGAAGAGTTGTTTTAAGATTTTTTTCCCCGTTGTAAGATTAAGAATATTTAAAGGATGTTTTACAGCATCGACAAGAATATCCCAGCGATTCCAAAAGTACTTTTTAGCACGCCTTGCAGCAAGGCTTAACGTATCGTTTCCAAGTTGACGGGTCAGCACATCATTAGACCAATCGGCCGCTAAGTAGCCAACAGATCTTGTGCCTTTGTCGCCGCCATATTTTTCAGCAAGTCGTTCGCCAGCAAAGGGTATGAGACTTAACAGAGCTGTCATCGTGCGCCCAGGAGAGGCAACAGGAACAGGATCAGCCAAGATGCCGCCAGTTACATTTTGGCGAATCATATTGTGTTTTCCAACAACCCTATTAATCCATTCAATGGCGCTGTCTCCTGAATAAACACGGGGATTTGAGAGAAAGTAACCTTGGAAAACATTTGACAAAGCATTATTAAAATTGGGCCCAAATTTTCCATTGGCTTTATAAGTTTCTGCCAATAAGGGTATGAGAATAGACGCAAGGGCTGCTCCTTGGCTATGTCCACTCACAACAACTTTGATCTTAGATTTTGTTTCATCATCTAGGTCGTCGATAAAACGATTCATGGCTTTTTGAATATTAGGTAACATAGCTGTTGTGCGGTTATAGAAACCGCCATGAACTTTACCAAAAGGAAAGTCAATGAGTTTAGAGTCAAAGTTTACCTCCCAATCAGGAGAACCCACAGCATCTTCGCGTGTTTGAGAACCTCTAATAATAACAGTCATGACATTTTGTTCTTTGTTATAAGCAACAAATCCAGGGGGTATCGTCGACCTTATTCCCCTTGCCCGTTTTGCCTTCAAATTCTTCAATTTCCCAGCCGTCTCTTTTGAGCTTACTCTTTAATTTATCAATAAGCTTATCGTATTCACCATCTACGGTTCCGCGCTTTCCGATGGCATAGGCGAGTTTATTCATATCAATTAAGGTTGGAATTTGGCGTTCAAAGCTTGGATCAACGTCAAATTCTCCATTGCCAAGGTCTTGAACCATGGCCTGATTGTGGGCCATTTGGAAGGGCTCGAGGTCTTCTTGCTGTCCTGTACTTAACTTTAGCTTTAGGCGAGCTTTTGACGCGAGGGCATTTTCATCTTCTTCTTTAACATTTCCACGTTGAGGAAATAAAAGGCGATCCAATTCTGCAGGGGCCACTTTTAGACCTTTATCTTGCAAAATAAGATCTTCCTTTGAGGGAGGAGATCTAAAGTCGCGCACCTCGCTCTCTTCAAGGGCCTCAAGAGCTCTTACGGCATCAAGGGAGTTTTCCTGCGTGGTGATATCAAATTCTGTTATCTCTTCTTTGGGACGCAGCTCTTTCAGAAGCTCGTCTTTGTTTTGTGCTTTAGGATCGGCAGGTTTTATGAGATTAACAGTTGCTTTATTTGCTGATTTTGCAAGGCAATCTATTGGTGAAAAAGATAGCGTTATTATTGTCAGTGACAAAAAGAGTTTAGATATGCATTTCATTCAATTTACCATTTTTTTATTTGTATATTTTAATATTAATTAAAAAAGGTTAATTTTCTATTTAATTGAATTAAAGGGGGTTTTATAAGGCTTTTTTAAAAAAATTAAAATTTTAGTGAATCTGTTAACGTTTTGTTATTAACTTTTTGGCATAGTAAGGTTATAGAGACTGAGAAATAGAAAAAACACTTTTGTCATGGGTAATATTCGGGTACTACTAGAATAAGAAAAAGGCGGTTCGATATGAGCAAATCAGATAAAGAAAAAGAAGTACTCCATTGTTCATTTTGTGGAAAAAGCCAACACGAAGTGAAAAAGCTAATCGCAGGCCCTAATGTTTTCATTTGTGATGAGTGCGTTGATCTATGTATTGATATTATTCGCGAGGAAAACAAAGCGAGTCCTCTTGGCGAAGATCACGATAAGGTGCCAACACCCCGTGAAATTAGAGAGCACCTTGATAACTATGTTATTGGTCAAGACGAAGCAAAGCGTGTTCTTTCTGTTGCGGTTTATAATCACTATAAGCGCGTTGACCATATGCAGGGCACAGCCGAAGTTGAACTGCAAAAATCTAACATTTTGCTTTTGGGGCCAACGGGTTGTGGTAAAACATTGTTGGCGCAAACATTGGCTCGTATATTAAATGTTCCCTTTACAATCGCTGATGCGACGACACTGACCGAAGCAGGTTATGTGGGTGAAGACGTTGAAAATATCATCCTAAAATTGCTTCAATCTGCAGAGTATAATGTTGAGAAAGCTCAGCGCGGTATTGTGTATATTGATGAGGTTGATAAGATTTCTCGGAAATCTGATAACCCGTCTATTACCCGTGATGTTTCCGGTGAAGGTGTGCAACAAGCTTTACTCAAGATCATGGAAGGAACCGTTGCCTCTGTGCCACCCCAAGGTGGTCGTAAGCACCCTCAACAAGAGTTCTTACAGGTAGATACCTCTAATATTCTCTTTATTTGTGGTGGTGCTTTTGCAGGCATTGAAAAGATTATTGCCCAGCGTGATAAAGGCGCCGGTATGGGATTTGGTGCTGAGGTTCGAGACGAAAGTGATGCTGGTATTGGTGAGCTGTTAACAGGTCTTGAGCCAACGGATCTTGTGAAATTTGGTTTGATTCCAGAGTTCATTGGTCGCTTGCCCGTTGTCACAACCTTAACGGACCTTGATGAAGACGCGTTGGTTAAAATTCTAACAGAGCCTAAAAATGCGCTGATTAAGCAATATGAAAAGTTGTTTGAAATGGAGGGTGTTAAACTCACTTTTGATGAGACTGCTTTGAATGCTATTGCTAAAAAGGCGATTCAACGTAAAACGGGTGCTCGTGGATTACGCTCTATTATGGAAATAGCTTTGCTTGAAACCATGTATGATATTCCAGGCCAAGATAATCTTGAAGAAGTAATTATTAATGCAGAAGTTATTGATGGAACAGGGGAACCTTTGCTAGTATATAAGAAAGAGGAAAAAGCAGCGCCCAAGAAAGCTGCAAAATCTCGAGCATAGCCTTCTGTTGTTTTTAAGAAAGAAGAGGGGCCTTGCAAGGCCCTTTTTGCATAGAACATTTGAGTTAAAAAATGTCCCCTGTGCTAGGGGTCTTGTCGTATTTTATAAGAATAAAGAGAGAAAAATAACGTGGCAAAAAATCTTGAACTCCCTACTAAAAACAGTCTACCCGTTTTACCACTAAGGGATATTGTTGTTTTCCCTAATATGATTGTGCCGCTTTTTGTGGGGCGCGAGAAATCTGTGAATGCCCTTGAAGAGGTCATGCTCAAAGATCAACGGGTGCTACTGGTGACGCAAAAAGATCCTGCCCTTGAAGAACCCAAGGGAAAAGATCTTTATACCATGGGAACCATTGCTCAGGTCTTGCAACTCTTGAAGCTGCCTGACGGGACGGTGAAAGTACTTGTTGAGGGTGAACAACGCGCCCATGTTTTTAAACTCTCTAAAAAAGAGGGATATTTTGTTGCGGATGTCGAAATTATCAAACCTGAGGTTGAAGAAGATAATCCTGAAGCTGAAGCACATGTGCGTAATGCCATTAATGTTTTTGAGCAATATCTTAAATTAAATCCCAAAATTCCACCGGAATCTCTCGCCTCTGTTGCGAAAATTGATGAGCCTCATCAGTTGGCAGACACTTTGGCCTCTCACTTGACTATTAAAGTGGCTGACAAGCAAAAAGTCCTTGAAATCATTAATGTAACAGAGCGCCTTGAAGCCATTTGTGCTTTTATGGATAGTGAAATTAGTGTGATGCAAGCTGAAAAGCGCATCCGGGGCCGTGTCAAAACCCAGATGGAAAAATCCCAGCGTGAGTACTATTTGAATGAGCAAATGAAGGCCATTCAAAAGGAACTAGGTGAAGACGGCGATATCCTAAGTGATGCGGAAGAGTTTGAGAAAAAGCTTAAGGGCACTAAGTTAACTAAAGAGGCGC
>DOCA01000183.1 GCA_003503995.1 Holosporales bacterium | reverse complement strand
ACACCACGCTTCCGGACGTATACAATTAACAAATCTGGATCACACCTTCTTTCCCTGATCCAAGACATTCTAGACCTTTCTAAGATCGAAGCTGGAAAGATGGAAATCCATAAAACACAATTCAATGTTGAGGAAATGCTGAAAACTCTCAAGGCAATAGCGGAGCCTCTTTCCCATAAAAATAATAATAAACTAATTTTTTTAGCAGAGGAATCTATTGGAGAAATCATATCGGATGAAGGAAAACTAAAGCAATCACTCTTGAATCTCCTTAGTAATGCTTCTAAATTTACAAAAAATGGAAATATCACCCTTGGTTGCTATACAAAACAAAAAAATAAAGAATCTCCTGTCTACCTTATATTTTCCGTATCAGATACAGGATGCGGTATCCCAGAGCCTAAACAAATAAAATTATTTAATGCGTTCTCTCAGGCTGATTCTAGTGTAACAAAAGAATACGGTGGAACTGGTCTTGGACTTACTATAACCAAACAATTCTGTGAGTTAATGGGAGGAGATGTTCATATTAAAAGTATTTATGGAAAAGGCTCCACATTCAAAATTAATATTCCCCTTTGCAGGCCCATGGTTCAGATAAAGAAAAAGGTCATAGCTAATTAGGGTATTACCCTCTATTGAAATACGATAATTTATAGGAATCTTCACAAAAGAGCGTTTTACAGAGGTTCCTAAAAAAGCTTTGCGAACTAAATCATGGCCATACCACCATTCACATGAAGGGTCTGCCCAGTCACATAATTCGCTTCTTCTGAGGCAAGGTAAAGGACCGCATTTGCAATATCTTCAGGCTTGCCCATATGTCCTTGAGGAATACCTGATAAGAGAGCTTCCTTTTGGGCTTCAGGCAAAACGCTTGTCATATCTGATTCAATAAAACCAGGTGCCACACAATTCACCGTAATATTCCGACTGGCCACCTCTTGTGCAAGAGATTTCGAGAGACCAATAATACCAGCCTTGCTCGCACAATAGTTGGCTTGTCCTGGATTTCCTGTTACACCAACAATGGAAGACACATTAATAATACGACCCCACCTTGCTTTCATCATCGGACGCATAACGGAACGTGAGAGATAAAATGGTGCCTTCAAGTTCACGTCAAGGACCTCATCCAATTCTTCATCCTTCATACGCATAAAGAGATTATCTCGGGTCAGGCCTGCATTGTTCACAAGGATCGAAATAGCCCCTACTTTCTCGGTAACTTCAGCCACGAGACCTTGAACGCTTTCTTTATCGCCAAGATCCGACGTCACGACGTGGGCACGATCACCCAATTCCTTTGCCAGAGCGTTTAAAGCATCAACACGACGCCCTGAGAGAACAACTGTTGCGCCTGCCCCATAAAGAGAACGCGCAATAGCAGACCCAAGACCACCAGCAGCACCTGTTACAAGAGCGATTTTTCCATCTAATTTAAACATATTCTTTATCCTTATTTTTTAACGTTATGCCGTGTTGGTTAAGCCGCAAGCTTTTGGCAAAAAGCATCAATATCAGCTGGCGTTTCAATACTCAGAGCGCTAATCTCTTTGTTAATGCGGCGCATAAGACCTGCAAGAACTTTACCAGAACCAACTTCAACAATTTCGCTCACACTTTGTGAGGCAAGATAATTCATACTTTCAACCCAACGTACTCTTCCCGTAATTTGATCCACAAGACGGCTTGTTACCTGCTCTTGGTTTTCAAGGGGTGTTGCCGTGACATTAGAAATCAATGTAATAGCGGGCATGGCCTTAATTTTTTCCTCTTGAAGAGCATCTTCCATGACTTTGGCAGCTGGTCCCATCAAAGATGAATGGAAAGGAGCGCTCACAGGCAAAAGAATGGCTCTTTTAATAGCGCACTCTTTTTCTTGCGCAAGGGTAATAGCTCTTTCAATGGCGTCCATGTGACCACTTAAGACCACTTGCCCTGGCGCATTATCATTGGCAACCTCACACAAAGAATTATCTTCAGAAGCATCCTTTGCAAGACTTTCTGCTTGTTCTAAGGTCGCGCCAATAAGGGCAGCCATGCCTCCTTTTCCGATGGGCACAGCTTGTTGCATGGCATTACCACGGATACGCAAAAGACGGGTTGTTGCTGCAAGGCTATAAACGCCTGTTGCGCAAAGAGCCGAGTATTCGCCCAAAGAGTGACCGGCTACAAAAGCCGTATTTTTCACAAAATCAAAGCCCATTTCTTTTTCAAGAACACGCATAACAGCTACGCTCACGGCCATCAAAGCTGGCTGAGTATTATGAGTTAACTGAAGGTCAGCTTCGTTTCCTGAAAACATCAATGCCGATAGCTTTTGACCAAGAACATCATCGACTTCCTGAAAAACTTCCTTGGCGCTTAAAAACGTATCATGGAGCTCGCGACCCATCCCAATATACTGAGATCCTTGACCTGGAAAAACAAAAGCTTTCATAGAGTGTTCCTTATTATAAACTATTAGAGATACAGATTAATATTAAGTATAGCTATAGCGCCTGAGCCTGTTTTGTCAATGAATTTTCAGGACAGAAAGTCATCTTAATATGGCGAATACCAGCTTCATCATAAGGGTCTCCTACTTCTTGAAAGCCGTATTTTGCGTAAAAACCTTTAGCATAACACTGGGAAGATAAAACAAGGGTAGCCGTTGGATAAGATTGCGCGACATGCTCCAGAAAGCCTTCCATAAGATTTTGAGCTTGGCCTTGCCCTCGATAGTTTTTTGCAACAACAAAGCGTCCTAAAACAATCTCATTTTTTCCCGTATTTTCAGGCGTAAAAAAGCGCGCGTAAGCAATAACCGCACCCTTGTCTTCAATAAAAATATGTTGAGCTTGGAAATCTAAATCATCTAATTCTGCCTCATCACACTGTTGTTCAAAGATAAAAACGGTCTCTCGTAACTGCATAATACGATAAAGCTGTTGGTTAGAGAGCTCTTCAAAGGATTTAATCTGCATTTTTCTTTATTCCTTATGTCTGTACTTTCCTCCAAAAATACGTTAAAAAGACAAAAATAACGAGTGTTTTTTATGGCTGACAAAATGACAGAGAATATTGACCTAGAGACCGTCAAAGGATTTGGCGAAGAATGGGCGCATTTTGATCAGTCTTCCCTCTCCCCCCAAGAGCACCAAGAGCAATTTGACCGCTATTTCAAAGTTTTTCCTTGGGAAAGTTTACCCAAAAATTCAAGGGGTTTTGACATGGGGTGTGGTAGTGGGCGATGGGCCCAAAAAGCAGCCGAGCACGTTGGCATGTTGCACTGTGTTGATGCAAGTGCACCAGCCCTCGACGTCACAAAGCGTGCTTTAAAAGCTTTTCCTCAAACACAATTTCATTGCACTAGCGTGGATCATTTACCCTTTGAGGATGGCTCTCAAGACTTTGGTTATAGCCTTGGGGTACTCCACCATATTCCAGACACGCAAAATGCCCTCAATACGTGTGTTAAAAAGCTCAAAAAAGGAGCCCCTTTCCTTCTTTATATTTACTATGCCTTTGACTCAAAACCCTGGTGGTTCAAAGCCGTTTGGCGGTTAAGCGATATCTTACGTCGTGGTGTTTATAGGTTACCCTTTATTCTAAGGCGCCAAGTAACGAACATCATTGCAGGTCTTGTTTACTGGCCTCTGGCGCGTTTATCAGGGTTGATGGCCAAACTTGGCCTTAAAGTTGATAATATTCCCCTGTCTCAATACCGCCATCATAGTTTTTATACCATGAGGACGGATGCCCTCGATCGCTTTGGCACAAAGCTCGAACAACGCTTTACCTTGGCTCAGATTAAAAACATGATGACTGCTGCAGGGCTTAAAGACCTTGTACATAGCCCTGAAGCTCCCTTTTGGTGCGTGTGTGGTATCAAAGAATAAAGTTAAGTCTTTTTCAAATGAGGGGTCGGAACTTTGAAGGGTTCTGTCGCATCTGTTGACGTGTAAAGAAATTAGTTTTACTTTTTGCTCTTCTCACGCCAACAGATGCGACAGAACCCCCAAAGCCTATCCTAAGAGGAAACAGTCTAAAACACCTCCGAAGCTATTTTGAAGACTGTGGGTTCATACCTGACAATTATCAAATCGCACGCTAACAAACAGGCAAGCTCATTCAAGATCCGCGAAAAGCCCCCCTTGTGATCAAGAGGGGCTTTTTTTGATAAGTTCTAAAGATATAGTCATTCCAAAAAGGTTTTAGTCTAGGAAAGAGCGATCGACGACTATGCCTTATCGTTTAGGAGCAAATGACGACGTCTGGGACCTTTTTGGAAAGACTATAACAAGTCTTTAAGAGCAACCACTGGTGGAGCCACAAGTCACACACTTCATGCATGTTCCGTTACGAACAAGGGTAAAGTTCCCACAATCTCCACAAGAATCGCCTTCAAAGCCTTTCATCTTAGCCTCGGCAATTTGTGCCTTTGAGGAAGTTGGGCCAACGCTCGTTGCTGTGGTGGTTACCGTTGATGACAACACAGCTGTTTTGGTACCTCCTGTAGATGATGATGCCATAACCTTATTTGTTTCAACAACTTGTTCGGAAAGCTCTTGGTTTGTGTTTGCCGTTTTGTTATGCAACATATGAAGGTTGCTTCGGATAAACCCACTGCTGGCAAAAGGATTTGAAAAGGCTTGCATCGTTTCTTGGGGCTCTTCGATTTGTTTCCCTTCAGAGCGACCATTACCAACGGTATCAGACATAAGCTTTTCCGCATCAACGTGGGCAAGATCTGTGCGACCAAGATAAGAAATGGCAAGCTCACGGAAGATGTAATCCAAAATAGACGTTGCCATACGAATAGCTTGGTTTCCTTGGACAAGGCCAGCTGGTTCAAACTTGGTGAAAGAGAACGCATCCACATATTCTTCCAAAGGCACGCCGTATTGGAGGCCCAAAGAAATTGCCATAGCGAAGTTATTCATCAAACTTCTAAAGGCAGCCCCTTCTTTGTGCATATCAATAAAGAT
>DOCA01000126.1 GCA_003503995.1 Holosporales bacterium | reverse complement strand
CTGAAATGGTTATAGAAAAAGCAAAGCGTTTGGTAGAGCATAAGAAAGATGTTGTTATTTTGCTGGATTCTATCACGCGCCTTTCAAGAGCTTACAATACGGTTGTTCCCTCTTCTGGTAAGGTTTTGACAGGTGGTGTTGACGCTAATGCTTTGCATCGCCCGAAGCGCTTTTTTGGTGCTGCCCGTAATGTCGAAAATGGCGGGTCTCTTACAATTATTGCAACAGCTTTGATTGATACAGGCTCCCGTATGGACGAAGTTATCTTTGAAGAGTTTAAGGGAACAGGTAACTCTGAAATTATTTTGGATCGTAAACTCTCTGATAAGAGGATTTATCCAGCCATCGATGTGACTAAATCAGGAACGCGTAAAGAAGATCTTCTTGTTGGAAAAGAAGAGCTTTCTAAAATGTGGATTTTGCGGCGCATTTTGGACCCTATGGGATCTCAAGAGGGAATGGAATTTCTCTTGGAGAAAATGCGTCGAACTAAATCAAATGCCGATTTTTTTGATTCTATGAATTCTTAGAGAAAAATGACCTTTTAAATGCTATCTCCTTTAAATGTTTCACGTGAAACAATCGATAAGTTAAAAATTTATGAGGCGTTGCTTTTAAAATGGCAGCCTCATTTAAATCTTGTTTCAAAAACGACCTTAAAAGATATTTGGGAACGTCATTTTTTAGATAGCGCCCAGCTTTTTGATGAAACTTCCAATAAAAACTTATTTGTTTGTGACCTTGGATCGGGGGCTGGTTTTCCAGGAGCTGTTTTAGCAATTATGGGCTGTAAAAATGTAACCCTTATCGAAAGAGATCGGAAAAAATGCTCTTTTTTGAGAAGTGTTTCACGTGAAACAAAGGTAACGTTCTCCGTTTTTGAAGGAGATGTTAAAGACTTTCTCCATAAGGCAGATATCATCACGAGTAGAGCGCTTGCTCCCCTAAAAGATCTCTTATTGCTGGCGGAGCCTCTAGTGAAACCAACGACTATCTGTTTGTTTTTAAAGGGAAATAGCATTGACACTGAATTGAAAGAGGTCCCTTTTGATATAAAAATGAATGTATCAAAAAAACAAAGTATCACCTCAAGTGAGGGGGCTCTTTTAACTTTGAAAAATATTGTTTTCCCAGCAAGATAAGTATTTTGAGAATTGCTGATTGCCAATAATGACAAATTGTCAGTTTTTACTAAAAATATAAGAAGTAATAGAATAGATTTTATATCTCAAAAACAAAATGAAAAACCTGTTGAAAGAGAGAAAGGGGACAAGTCCTATCTTGCTTTTCTCTTGTTTTCTTCATAGGATCAAAGAACAGTTACAATCTTAAAAAAAGTGACATAAATGAAATTACGTTTTGCGCCCAGTCCAACGGGCAACCTTCATGTTGGTAACGCTCGCACCCTTCTTTTGAATTGGCTCTATGCTAAAAAGAAAGAAGCTCAGTTTGTTTTGCGTTTTGATGATACCGACCTTGAGCGCTCAAAAGATGAGTACGCGGAGCAAATTAAAAAAGATATGGTTTGGCTTGGTTTGACTTATGACTCTGTGGTTAAGCAATCGGACCGCCTTAATCTTTATCAAGAAGCGGCAGAAAAACTTAAAAAATCTGGTCGTCTATACCCTTGTTATGAGACAAAAAATGAGCTGGATTTTAAACGTAAACGCCAATTGTCTCAAGGTCGCCCCCCTATTTATGATCGAACCGCTTTGCGCTTGAGTGCCGATGAAATTGCTGCTTTTGAGGCTGATGGCCGACGTCCTCATTGGCGCTTTCAGTTAGAGGATGTGACGATTTCCTGGCAGGATGCGGCCCATGGAGAACTTAGTTTTGAAGCAAAACATTTCAGTGATCCTATTTTAATTCGAGAAAATGGCGCACCAGTCTATACCTTATCTGGGGTTGTGGACGATCTTGACCTTGGTATTACCCATATCATACGGGGAGATGATCATCTTTCTAATACAGCCATTCAAATTCACCTTATGGAAGCTTTAGGAGGAGATGGAAAGGATTTTGTTTTTGCTCATCTTCCTTTGCTGACAGGAGCTGACGGAGAAGGACTTTCTAAACGCTTAGGGAGCCTTGGTCTGAAAGATTTAAAGGAAGAAAATTACGAGCCCATGGCTTTGGTTAATTACCTTGGGAATCTAGGAAACTCTGAAGAAAGTGATATCGCTTTGAATTTAGAGGCTTTTATTGATTCTTTTGACCTTTCTAAATTTGGCAAATCGTCTCCAAAATTTTCGCAGGAAGACCTTCAGCGCGCCAATGGTAAGTTTTTGCAAGTGGTTCCATTTGAGCAAATTAAAGAACGTCTTGATGCTCTTGGGTTTACAAAAACGACAAAGGATTTTTGGAATACGATTCAAGGTAATTTAACGCTACTTACGGATGTCAAAGAATACGAAGATATTTGTTTTTCAACTATTAACCCTAAAATTAAAGAGCAAGATTTCATTGAGCAAGCAAAGGAAATATTACCCAAAGCTCCTTGGGATGAGGAAACTTGGGGACAATGGACATCGGCTTTAAAGACTCAAACAGGGCGTAAAGGCAAAGCGCTTTTTATGCCGTTGCGCCAAGCTCTAACCGCTGAAGACCATGGTCCTGAAATGAAAAAATTACTGCCCTTTATTGGCTATGAAAAAACCTTGAAACGCTTAAATGGTCAAAGCGAATAGCAGGAAAACGGAACAAATGACTCTCAAAATTTACAATACCCTCAGCAGAAAAATAGAGACTTTTAAGCCTGTAACCTCGGGCAAAGTTGGCATGTACGTGTGTGGTCCAACGGTTTATGACCGCGCGCATATTGGAAATGCGCGCCCTGTTGTGGTTTTTGATACTCTTTATCGAGTTTTATCTTTGGACTACCAAGTGACCTATGTGAAAAATATCACCGATATTGATGATAAAATCATTAAGGCCGCCCATGATAATAAAGAAAATATTTCAGAGCTGACAGCTCGAACAACAAAATTCTATCAAGATGATATGGCAGAGCTGGGTGCCCTTCCTCCGACAATTGAGCCAAAAGCAACTGACCATGTCGAAGAAATGATAGCTTTAATTGCCACCCTTATCGAAAAAGAACATGCCTATGTTAAGGAAAACCATGTTCTTTTTGATACGGTAACAGATCCGACCTATGGATGTCTCTCTAATCATCCCCTTGAGGATATGATTGCTGGCGCGCGAGTTGAAGTCGCTCCCTATAAAAAGAACCCACAAGACTTTGTCCTCTGGAAGCCTTCAAGCGACCAAGAGCCGGGTTGGGAGAGTCCTTGGGGGCGAGGGCGCCCAGGATGGCACATTGAGTGCTCTGCCATGGGACTTAAGCATCTTGGAAAGGTTTTTGATATTCATGGGGGCGGGATTGATTTATCTTTTCCTCACCATGAAAATGAAATAGCTCAAAGCACCTGTGCTCTTGGTAAAGGGAAATTTGCCCAATATTGGATGCATAATGGCATGTTGATGGTTAATGGCTCTAAGATGTCTAAATCTTTGGGTAATTTCTTTACCGTTCAGGACTTACTTGCTCTTGCTAAAGGAGAGACCATTCGTTTTGCCATGCTCTCGAGTCACTATCGTCAACCCCTCGATTGGCAAGAAAAAACAACGCTTTCTCAAGCAAAAGCTGCTCTTGATACGCTTTACACAGCTCTTCAAGATTTCGATGAAGAGGCTTATGAAGACAGTTCAAAACAAGCAGAGCCTAAGGTGTTAGAAGCTCTACAAGATGATTTAAACACACCCCTTGCTATTTCAAAGCTCCATGAGTTGGCTAAGGAAATTAATAAATGTAACGATAATGTAGAAAAGCAAAAGCTTCAACAGAGTTTAAAGGCAAGCGCTTATCTACTTGGTTTTCTTGAAAAAAGCGCACGGTCTTGGTTTCAAGAGGAGGCACCTTCTAATGAAGGACCAAGTGCCAGTGAAATAGAGAAACTTATTGAGGA
>DOCA01000210.1 GCA_003503995.1 Holosporales bacterium | reverse complement strand
ACACAACTTTTAGCTATATCTCTTAACACATTGAGGCATCTAGATTTTATACTCCATATCGAATAAAATAACATTATACGCTATTTAGTATATTTCTTTTTTATTCGATTTAGCGCATAATGAAATCATAGGAGATGAGTCATGAATCAACTTGCAAGAGATGAAAAACAAATCGGCAGCATTATTCGTCGACGCCGTAAGCAATTAAAACTGAGTCAATCTCAATTAGGAGAAAAGTCAGGCGTGCGTCAGGCACTTGTCTCAATTGTAGAATCAGGGAATCCTGCAACCAAGATTAGAACGATCTTATCCATTTTAGCAGCTCTTGACCTTGAGTTTCAAATCCAAGAGCGTTCCAATGCAGATGGCTTTAATATTGAGGACATTTTTTAATGGCACGCTCTAAAAAACATACCCCCTTATTGGTGTACTTAAATAATAAACTTGTTGGCAGACTTACAAAGAAAGTAAGTGGTTCTATTGAATTCTCTTATGATACGCAATGGTTAAGCTGGGAGCACGCTATTCCAACTTCTCTCTCTATGCCTTTAAGGGAGGAAGTCTATAAGGGCGATGTTGTACTTGCTGTGTTTGAGAACTTGCTGCCTGATTCAGGCAGCATTAGGTCAAGAGTCGCTGAACGTGTTGGTGCCCAGGGAATTGATTTTTACAATCTCCTCTCTGAAATTGGCAAAGACTGCGTTGGGGCTTTGCAATTTATTCCGGAGAATATTACCCCTCCTTCCTCAGGCGAGGCAGCGGAGTTAAAAGCCATCCCAATAAGTGATCTAGAAATAGAAAGCCTTTTAAAAAATTTAACACAATCCCCGTTAGGCCTTAATAGAGGGGATGATTTCCGAATTTCTGTTGCTGGTGCTCAAGAAAAAACAGCTCTTCTGTGGCATAACAATCAATGGCTGAAGCCTTTAGGCATTACACCAACAACACATATTATTAAGACTCAAATAGGACACTTACCCAACGGAATTGATCTATCTAATAGCGTGGAAAATGAATATTACTGCCTAAAGCTTTTTGAGGCCTTTGGCTTAAGTGTTAATAGAGCTGAAATGAGAACCTTTGGACAAACTAAAGCGCTGTTGATTGAGCGCTTTGATAGGGTGTGGACTAAGAATGGTCGCCTTCTGAGAGCGCCGCAGGAAGATTTATGCCAAGCACTGTCCATACCACCGTCACAAAAATATCAAAGCGAAGGCGGCCCAGGTATTGAAAAGATACTGACTTTTCTCAAGGGAAGTGACCATGCTGATAAAGATCAAGGGACTTTCCTGAAAGCTCAAATCCTCTTCTGGCTAATAGGAGCGACTGATGGTCACGGGAAAAATTTTAGTATCTTTCTACAGCCTGGTGGTCATTTTCATATGACGCCTCTTTATGATGTATTAACAGCTCAGCCTAGCCTTTTTCAAAATCAGCTCAATAGAAAACAGATGAAATTAGCTATGTTCGTTGGAAATTCTCGTCACTACCGTTTTGATAAAATATGTGGACGGCATTTTGTGGAAACAGCACATAAAGCGGGTATGAGAGACGACCAAATACAACCCATTATTCAGAGTATCATTGATCAAGCTGATAAAGGATTTAAAACCGTAAGGGAGAAACTCCCCGAGGATTTTCCAGAAGATATTTATTCATCTGTAGAGGGGGCTGCCCAAGCACGACTTATTAACTTGAAAGCTGCACTTGAGTGAAATGCTAAGATGAATCTTTTTCACTCCCCTAGAATCTACCTCGATATCCCCGAACCTTCCTCGACTTCCAGTAATATCGTGACATGTTTTCGCAAAGAAATTTTTATAGACAAAACAAGTAAAACTCCCTCACACTAACCGTAGCATTATATTATAAGGAGCCTATTGTTATGCCCAAACTCACCAAAAGAGTCGTTGAAGCTGTCACCCCTGACCATAAGAAATCCGTTAAAATTTGGGACTCAGAAATAAAGGGTTTTGGCGTGATCATTTTACCCAGTGGCCGACGAACCTATTGTGTTGATTACAGAAACGCAGATCGTATTAAGAAACGGTTTAAACTTGGCGTCCATGGTCAAATTACAACAGAACAAGCTAGAATTCTTGCCAAAAAGCATTTTAGCCTCGTTGCAGAAGGCAAGGACCCAGCAGCAGAAAAACTTAAAGCCATGCAAGACCCCACTTTTTATGATTTGCATCAAAGCTATATTGAAAAACACCTTCCTCAAAAACGGGCAAAAAGCCAACATAATGACAAAATGCTCCTTAATAAGATACTCCTACCTGAATTTTCAAAACGAAAATTAGAAAGCATTTCACATCTTGATGTCCAAAACCTCCATAGAAAACTTAAAGCAACACCCTATCAGGCAAACAGAACCATAGCCCTCCTTTCAAAGATGCTCTCTTTAGCCGTTACATGGAACTGGATTGATAAAAACCCTGCAGCCGGCATCCAAAAATACCAAGAAGAAAAACGTACAAGATGGCTTGATGATAATGAACTAGAGCGTTTCTGGGATGCACTCAATGAATACACCCATCATCCTGCTGCAGACGTCATCAAATTCCTCCTTCTAACAGGTGCCCGAAAGGGCGAGACGCTTAATGCCACATGGGATCAATTTGATATTGAAAAAGGTGTATGGACAAAACCTGCCCACCTTACAAAACAAAAAAGAACCGAGCACCTCCCCTTATCCACAGCCGCTCTTGATCTTTTACGCGCCAGGAAAAAACAGGCATCGTCCAAAAACAAGTATATTTTTCCAGGAAAATGCCAAGGAGAACCCTTGAAGGATATTAAAACCTTTTGGAGCAAGATTAAAGAGATCGCGGGAACAAACGATCTGCGTATTCATGATTTGCGGCATACCCATGCCTCCCATCTTGTATCCAGCGGCCTTAGCCTTAGTATTGTTGGAAAATTGTTGGGGCACACACAAGCTTCCACCACACAACGATATGCACACCTTGCTGACGACACCCTCAGAGAAGCCACTGCCATCTTTAGCGATAAGGTGACAAGTTTTGAAAAGAAAGGTTCAGCATAACGGCCCTTATTAGCGGGCCTCTGGCTGTTACCCATCTCTCAGGAAGAATACAAGGCTTTGAGAATTTTTTTCTCATTTCCACAAAAAGGCAGCCTCATCATACCATCATGGAAGGCTTTTTATACTGAAGAGGGGGCGGCGCGCTTCGTTCCTTAAATTATTTGCATATCTATCTGAACTTGTCTATTTGAAGCTGTGCTTGTCTTATACATGCATAGCCCTGCAGGATGAGCTATATTCAGCTTGTTTATAGCCTAAATTTTGTGCTATTATGAGCTATATATGAGGAGTTTATAGCCCATGAGCAAAAAGAAAAAATGGAACTGGCAGAAAGAGGACTGGCCTCATTTTCAATATAATCATAAACTTATTGCGAAATTAGAAGAAGATTTCTTAAAAAAGTCATATCTTGCGCTTGGCACCGCCAAAGCATTTACCCAGGAACAAAGAGACCTTCTCATCGTAGAACTTTCAACAAATGAAGCTTATAAAACCTCAGAAATAGAAGGGGAATATCTAAATAGGGAAAGCCTGCAATCTTCTATTAGAAGGCAATTTGGCTTAACCGTTGATCGATACAGGTCACTTCCAGCTGAAGAAGGGCTCGCAGAAATTATCTACCAAAACTATCAAGGCTTTATGTCCCCCCTATCCCATGAAACTTTATGGCAATGGCATACTCTTCTAATGAAAGACAGGAGAGACCTAGAATCCATTGGCGCCTACAGAACCCATAAAGAAGCAATGCAAGTTGTGTCTGGCTATATACATAAACCAAACATACACTTTGAAGCTCCCCCTTCAGAAGCCATGTTTTCTGAAATGGAGGCTTTTATAAAGTGGTTTAATGACTCTCAAACGAATGACCATTTTAAATATAAACCACTCTTACGAGCAGCTATTACCCACCTTTGGTTTGTATACATACACCCGTTTGAAGATGGTAATGGGCGCATAGGCCGCCTTTTAGTTGAAAAGTCAATATGGCAGAGCCTTGGGAACCCATTTCTTATGGGGCTTTCGCAAACCATATATGATAATCGAAAAGACTATTATAATACTCTTGAGGTGCAAAATAAGACCAATCAGATAGACCCTTGGATAACCTATTTTTCCAAAGTTCTGATTGACGCTCAAGAGTACACGGAAAATAAAATCAACTTCATTATTAAGAAAGATCACTTTTTCAAAGAGAACCTAGACAAACTAAATGAGCGTCAGATAAAAGTAATAAACAAGATGTTTGCACAGGGCCCACAAGGATTTCAAGGTGGATTGAGCTCTAAAAATTACTGCTCCATCACAAATGTATCAGCATCAACTGCTACACGAGATTTGCAAGAGCTTGTAGAAAATAACGTATTCCGAAGAGAAGGTGAACTCAAGGGCTCGCGATATTATCTATCATTCCTTGATAACAACTAAGTCGTCCATAAATTGACGTTTTCGAACACCCACTCCCTTTGATGTCCATAAAATAGCTTAACGCACTTTCGTACATAACTATCATTTCGCACACCCTTTTTGAATGGACATCACCAGGGCGGACCGATTTTAAACAATGAGCCTAGAGGCAAAATTTTGACCTCCTCATATATACAGAGGCTGATGCATTATCTCTTAATCTCTTAATCGCTTATGCGCCTTGATCGCTCTTCGATCATTTCGATAATCTCATCAAACACATCGGAATACAACCCATCTTCCACGAGGCATTTTTTCAGGTTGGGGGCGACCTCCATAATCTTGCTCGTCATTGTTTTGATCTGTCTATTCATTGCCAATTGCGCGGTCTTCGTATCCGCAACCAGTCTATGAAAATGCCGCAAACACACGTTTTTTGGCTTATATTGCCCCCCAATTTTCATAGCTATTTTTTCTGATAGGTCAGAGTAAATTGCAGTACTTAATAAATCATAAGCCGGTGCCAATTCTGGCTTATCACTTCTGTAGAGTAAGGAAAAATTCTTACCATGAGCATCTGCATTTCCGATAATATAGTTAAAGAGTATGATATTGAGAAATTTAATTTGATCTGCTGCTGGGCGCGCACTATGTTTAGCGATCACATCTTGACAAGCCACAATACTTGGCCCGCCCTCACGTTCATATTTCATCTCAGGCGCAACCCCTAAAGCCTGACAGAAATCTTCCTGATGGATACGCCTTACAACGCCGTTTTTATCGACCTGTCGGTCATAGCGTTCTACAAGATAATAGGGCGTATCACCCGCAAAATGTAAGGATACCTCCGGTACATCAAGCCCTACCCTTTTCGCCAATTTCATGCAAAATAATTCATTATGAACACTATCTTTCACACGCTCTATAATGGGCTTCAGGATATGGGTTGTCGGGACCAATGTCATTCGGTTAAGAGTAG
>DOCA01000053.1 GCA_003503995.1 Holosporales bacterium | reverse complement strand
CACAACTTTCGGTCATAGCTCCATGCTTTGTTTTAGAATAAGCTTGTCATGCAAAATGTTCTGAACGTTAATGTTTTTTAGCTCGTCATGGATACACCCAATGGCTTCTTCAGCGTCAGATTGCCTGCTGGACATGACCGCCGCATCAATTAATCCAAAAATAAGACCGCCACCTGTGTATGAAGCAACATTAGAGGCTTTTATATCAAAACCCATTTTATCGGGGCAATCGACAAGATAGACGTCTGTTGATTGTAGTTCAGTCTGAACGGTTTCTGGAATAGAGATAAACTCTTTCTTTCGTGCTGAACACCCCGTTAGGATAAGAACAGCGCAGAGTAGGGCAGTGCATTTTAAGTTTTTCATTTTAAGTCTTTCTTTGTTGGTTGTTGGTCGATACATTTATTTTTGAATTCCTTTAAAACTTGAATATTTTCAGGGGTAAATTTAAAAGAAATAGGTTGTCTGGTTGATATTTTTATTTCTATCGAAGATTTTTGCGCACAAGATAATATAGATAAAGATTCATAGGATAAATTCATCATAAGAGTTTTTATGGTGAGGTCTCTAGAGGTAGAAAAATACGTACCTCCCCCTCTAGGCAAGGGAATATAGTGCCGATCAAAGAGAGTCATTGGCTTATTAAGGGTGTGAATGATTTTAACGGGGTAAAAGACACCGTCTATTTCGAGTTCAGCAGAGACCGTTGAATTAAAATAATCCCTCTTTTCGCCTTGATAAGTAATGGTCAGAATCCCTTGAATGCCGGAATCATTTTTTATTAATTCTTTAGAAGAAGAACAATTTTTTAACGTAAACTCTGCGCTAATTTTATCATGGGTAGATTGAAGTTGGTTGTGTTTTATTTTACAGCACGGTATGCCTGTTAAGTCTTCTTTATGGAAAACCAATTGTGGTTTTTTAGCACAGCCCGTTAAAACGACTAGGCCTGAGAGGAGGGTGGCTCTGAGAGCATTGAGTTTCATAATGATACTTTAAAATCCATATGGGAGAGGTTGTTGTTGTGGGGGCTTAGTGTTTTCTGTGCCAGAGTTCTAAAAGCTCATCGCATTGGGGCTTGTGGAGCTGGGATTTATCTAGCTTTTTATCAATAAGGCATTTCAAGATATCCAAAGGCATCTCCTGAATGTGCTTTTTAAGAGCTTCATAATTTTGCGCCTCATTAAGAGTATCTAAAAAGAAATGATGAAAATCTTTGATTCCCAAAGCCGTTTCATTGGTCGACAAAAACATCAAATTATCAACGGGCGAACGACACTGACTCATAGCTTTGAGTTCGTCGAAAGTTTCGGGGATGTGTCGATACTTTTGCCGTTCTTGCTTTAATAAAGCTGTGTTAAGGCCATAGCGCTCACACACATGAACCACAGAGTCAAGACCGCCAATCATGAGAAGTTCATACATCAGTTCAATGTCATTTTTATCACACCAAATAAGGTGCTCCATCTGCAACTCAATGGCAACAGAAATAGCTTTATACTTAGGATTGATTTCAACGCGCTCATATTCGGGCTCTAACATGTTCTTAGTCCCATATCGATACATCAGCCCAATAAATTTAAAAGGAGCTGGATCAAGGGTTTTGCCCTTGATCAATATTTCCTCGATGACATCACGGGATTTAACACAGAGTTTAATAGCATTTCTAGCACGCCCCATCACAAGAGCAACAGCACTTGTACAGAACTTTCGATTATGAGCCATGTCATTTTCCTTTAATGGTTTGTCAAATTACCGGGTAATGCCTCTTCACCATTACGTTTTCTTAAAACCTTAATGGTGCGAGTTTCCCGATCTTTCGCTAATTTCTTTGTGGGGAATTTATGGAGAACTTGTGTTTCAAATATTTCTCCAGTTTCTAGAAATAATTTTTGTGCTTGCTGCTCTGCGCGCTTAGAAAGATCCAAGGCCGTATAGCCTTGCATGCTTTCCCCTATTTTATAAGCATTTCCCATTGAATCTCTTATAACATAAACATGGGTTTCTCCCACATAGGCATTTGAGCACCCATGAATTTTTGACGTTGCTTGCTTAATATCAAAGATAGGGACAGGTTTGCCGCCTTGCAAGGTCATTTGATCTAAGTAAAAGGCCTGCCCTGGATTTCTAACCATAATTGGCGTTGTCTGATTGCTCAGATATCGCAAATGATACCCTTCGGGAATAACCCGATCAAGGGTCAGAAGATAAGGTGTCTGCACCGTGCTTCTTGAAAAAACAGGCACTTTTTTGAAGGCATTTGCAGAGCTTCTTCCAACAGCTTTAAAGCCTGTTGAAAGCGCATTGGTAACTTTCGTTGTTGCGCCGAACGGTGCGACCATGACGCCCAGTTCGTAATAGTTTTTAGGGATTCTAGCCATATTTGTTACGCATCTCACAAAGTCTTGCCCCACTCTCATCTCTTGATAAAGATGGGCCTGTTGACTGTAATGCAGCACATCCCATCCCGTTGGGGCAGAGCTGAGTTCGCTGGGCACAAACCTCAAAGGAACCCTTGAGGAGCTCTCTTGAATGCCGTCGAGGAATCTATCAACGGGATTAATCCACCAAAGAAGGGTCTCATCTTCAATGGCTCCAGTGGCCATAAATTTGCCAAAGGCCTCGTCGCTAGCCTTCTGGAACATGCGTTGATTCTCCGTAGAATTTCCTAAGTAAGAACGGGCCTCTAAAAGCTGTTGTTCCTTTTGTGAGACCTTTACGGCTAAGGCTTGGCGCTCTTGGGGGGAGGTCGCTTGATCAAGGGCATCCTTAAGGTTATCAATCTCCATTTCACAGGTACTGATCTCATCGAGCTTGTGTTTAACAACCTCTGGAAACTCAAAACTATTCTCGGTGACGGCGGTATTGGCGGCTCTTGCGGCGGCGTTGGGGTCTTGTCCGAGGACGCCAGCAAAGACGGCGGCTGATAGTTCAGAGAACATCGTTCCTTTCTTCACCATGTCTTCTCGTTCTTTGGCATTAAAGGAGGGATGCTGAGGGTCATAAACACCGCCACGGTGGGCTTTTTCATAGCTTTCTCCGACGATTTCTCCGATGGTGGCACCAATGGCTGAGGCAAAGGCTTCTTCTGTTCCGCCACTGATTAAGCCAGAAACTCCCCCAATGACTCCATGGATGATCTTATGCATCACATAGTTAATGTCGGAGTCTTTTGCCTTGTACTCAACACCCACTTTGTTAGCAAGGGTTCCCCCCACAACGCTGGCAGCACCAGATCGCGCTTCTTCGGTTAGAACGTCTCCAAAGTTCCGACCATCGATAGTCGATTTAAGAACGGTATTCACACCTGCTCGAGTGGCTGTCTCTTGAGTGCGGCTGAGGACTTGTTGCCCGATATCACCACTGATGGCAGCGCTAAGATCAAGGGCCTTAAGGAGCTCTCCGCAGACGCCAGCAGACACCATACTAACGGCA
>DOCA01000151.1:7897-24491 GCA_003503995.1 Holosporales bacterium | reverse complement strand
GAAATATAGCCGTCGTCGCTTGTGTCTCCGGTCATCACAAACCTAAATCACTATAGCAAAAGATTTTCCCTCAGAAAACGACTTTTTATATGAATGGGGGATTTTTGCTACAAATACAAAACTATCTTTTATGTTTCTGGCGGCTGGGGGTATGCTTCTTATTTTTCTTTACATCCGTTATATGAAAAAAAAATGAGCTCTTTATTAAGTTAGACCTACTGTATTTTTTTTATAAAGATATGAAAGCTCCCATTTTATATCTAGTTTTTTTTGATAAACTCTTTTTTGGTTTTTTTGACGAGATAGTAAAAGGTGCTCCATACTGCTATGGCTACGCTTTTAATGCTTATAGGAAAGACCACAACAAGCTGATATCCTTTAATGAAATCTGGGTTAACTTTTTCAAAAAATCCATTATAGGATTTTATAGCTTCTTTTGAAGCATTATGCATAAATTTTTTCTTTTTAAAGTTATTTATAAGTATAGTCCCCTTATTCATTTCATAATTTTGAGCGCCTGCAATTTTCTCTGCGACAACCTTCATCACCTCGAGAACGTTTTGTGGGTTTTTTTGTGTAGAGCAAGGAAAATGATAAGGAAATCTTTTACAAATATTGTAGGCTTTGGGGGTTGTCATAAAGCATGAGAAATAGATTTTTTTGCCAGGAAATTTAAACAATGTTCTTAAATAAATTGGAAAAAATAGATGGCTAAGAAAATTGTTACGTTGATACTTTTCAGCAAATACAACGTTTCCTATATAAATGATGATAGATTTTTCATGCTGGATCCATTTTATTGCGACACATCCTATGACTTCCTTGTTTTCTTTTTCTGAAAAAACATAAACAAGGTCTCTAGCTTCTAGATACCGAACAGCCTCTCCCATTTCTAAATCGAAAAAAGATCGTTGAAGATTACAAATTTTGTTTTTTAATTCATCTTGAAGAGTAAGTGGGTTATGCTGTGTGATATCGATCATTTTAGATCCTTTGTAATAGTAATAAGGTTATATATTACTTGGTAAGTGTTAATTTTTATTTAACCTATTTCACTTTTATTTTTTTTGTAACTATTTTATGGTTTTTTTATTATGATTGTTATTTATGTTGATGCGGATGCTTGCCCTGTTAAGGACGAGGTCATTAAAGTTGCAACACGCCATGCTTTACCCGTTTATATGGTGAGTAATTCTTATCTACGGAATGTTTCGGGGCCACGTGTACAATGTATTGTTGTTTCTGAAGGGGCAGATGAGGCCGATGATTGGATTGTGGAGCATATTGAAGCAGGAGATGTTTTTGTGACTGCTGACATTCTGTTGGCAGAGCGTTGCATTAAAAAGAAAGCTTCAGGTCTAAAACCCACAGGAAAAGAATTTACCACCGAGAACATTGGCTCAACAGTCGCTATGCGCAACTTAAGTACTCACCTAAGGGAGACAGGGGAAATTTCTGGGCAGAACAAGCCTTTTGATAAAAAGGATCGCTCCAATTTTCTGCAATCCCTTGAGAAAATTATTCAATACAACCTTCGACATAAAGCTGATTAGTTTCGCGTGTATACAAGGCGTTAGTGGCAACATCTATAGGCATGGAATGATTATATAAAGCTTAAATAGGAAGGTGGATTGTCACCTTAAGCCCACCATGACCGTGGGAATCATCTAAGAAAATAGAACCTCCATGGGCTGTGATAATATCCTGGCAAATGGAAAGACCAAGGCCATAGCCCCCTGTTTCAATGTTTCGTGATTCATCAAGGCGCACAAAGGGGCGGAAAACGTCTCCGCGACGATCGTCGGGAATCCCTGGGCCGTTATCTTCAAAAACCAGAGTAATAGTCTTTGGTGTGATGCTCCCTTGGAACCAAACATGTCCGCCATAACGCAAAGCATTGGAAATGATATTAGTAAGAGCGCGTTTCATGGCATAGGGACGCCAAGTCACGGTTGTATTTTCGAGACTTGCAAAAGAAGGCAAAGAGAGTTTGTCCTGAGGAAATTTTGTGAAAAGCTCTCTCAAAAACTCATCTATTTGGACCTGTTTTTCTCGTTCAGCCCCCTCTCCTTTGGCAAAATTCAGGTACTCCTCAACCATTTTCTTCATTTCTTGAACATCTTCTAAAAGAGCACTTTTTTCCTCACAATCCTTTAAGAGCGCTAGTTCAAGCTGCATGCGCGTCAAAGGGGTTTTAAGATCATGGGAAATACCTGCAAGCATTTCTGTTCGTTGCGTAATTTGCTTTTGAATGCGTTCACGCATTTGATTAAAGGCACGCCCCACTCGCCGGACCTCAAGAGCACCGACGGGTTTGTAATGACTCACATCTCGACCTTTTCCAAATTCTTCTACTGCATTGGCAAGGGATTGCAGAGGACGAACTTGGTTGCGCATAAAAAGGATGGCGATGAGGATAAAGACTAAGGGAGCACCAACTTCCCACCAAATTAGAAGAGAGGTTGTTTTAGGAATCAGGTATTTCTTTTTCACGTTGAAAGTGTAGAGGTGTTGCTCTCCCGCCACTTGGAGGACAATATCTTTTTCAAAAGCCCGAAATCTATAAGGGTGTTTAATTTTTTGAGAGAGAGCTTTTTCTAGAAAAGAATCGGTTAACTCATCAATCCACTCACTTTTTCCTAAGATATTTTTTGAAAACCCATTTTGCAAAGGGGAGCGTTTGATGGAAATAGAGTGATTGGTCTGAGCAAATTGTTGGAGCTCTTTAAAAAAGTTGGGGCGCCCTTCTTCAAGATCAGCTATTTCGACCAAAGAGGAGACATTTCCAGCGATTCCCTCAGCAAGGGTTTCTGTCGTTTTTGACCAATGGCGATCCCAAAATACAATACCTGTTGCCAACTGAACTAATAAGACAGGCGCAATCAGAATCGTTAAAGAGCGCGCTAGTAATGTTTCAGGAAGAATTTTTTTTAAACGCTTAAAGGGGCGGAAAGAAGAGACGCTCAATCGGGCCATAGGGCATATCCTTTGTGACGCACAGTGCGCAAATATTTTGGTTGTCGGGGGTCGCTTTCAATCTTTTTGCGCAATCGCGTGATTTGAACATCAATGGTGCGAGGGCTTAAACTGACACCAGAATTATCAGCAAGCTCGTTCCGTGAAAGAGACTCGCGGGGCTTTTTTGCAAAAAGAGAAAGAAGATCTGACTCAGCAGAGGTTAAATGAATAACTTCATTTTGAGCATTTTTTAAGGTTTGGCTTTTTAAGCAATAGGATAAGCTGCCAAAATGAAGGTCTTTTGTTGTATCAATAAAACGCGGCTGAGCACGTGCTATCAGTTTTTCAATGCGTAGGACGAGTTCCCTTGGTTCAAAAGGTTTAGAAAGGTAATCATCAGCGCCACACTCGAGGCCTTCAACACGCTCTTCTCCCTCTCCAAGGGCTGTTAGCATTAAAATGGGAAGGGCTTTATTGTGGCCATCATCACCAGATTCTCTTAGAGACTCTGTAAACTCAATACCAGATTCACCAGGCATCATCACATCTAGAACCATAAGATCATAAGTTTCTTGGGCGAGCTTTTCCCGAGCACGTGCTGCATCACAAGCATCATCTACTTTAAAACCATTTTCTGTTAAAAATTTTTTTAAAAGCGCACGTAAACGCTCATCATCATCCACAACAAGAAGGCGAGGTAAAGAAGGGGTAGAAAATAAATTTTTAACATTATCGAGCATTGTCATACTCACGATATTACAAGAAAAATCCTCAAACCCCTAGGGGGAATTGTTGAAAAAAGTGGCGCGCGTTTTCATAAGCACAGCCAATGATTTGGTGTTCTTGACTTTCTAAGGAGGGGCTAATCAACACTGGGATTAAAGGTTTCATTTTTGTTCTCATTTTTATTTCCTTATACAAAGGATAAGAAGATATTATTAAAAGCTGAATCATCTTTTTCCAGTAACAAATTCACTTTTCAACACATTTTGTTGTTTGTGGATGAGATTATTTGCCGAATTTATAGTGTATGCCGACCAAGATACGGTTATCTCGAGAGTCGAACTTGCCCTTTTTGGAGGACGTCCCTTCTGTACTGGGGGCACTTAGGGTGTTCTCAAAAGGTGCATTAATCGCCATGGTACTGGCCTCTCCAGAAATAGACCATTTTCTTGAGACGTCGTATTGAAATCCAACACCAGAAGCCATGGCGGTGCGCCAATATCCTTGGTTTGAATCCGTAACTGTTCTGGTTTTTAGAGTGTTTGCTCCCCCAAAATTCTCACTTTCAAAACCAACTTTTAAATAAAGTTTTGAATTCTCAGTGACATGTCCCCCAACGCGCATGGCCCCTGCTCTGCTGGACTCACGTAACTTGCGATGTAAAAGGGTTTTTGCCGGTGTGGTTTTAAATTTTTCGTCCAAGCGATTGCTTGATTCAAGGGTGGCAAAGTATTGACCATAGCCTTCTGTTTCAACTTGCAAACCTTTTTCAAAAAGGTCACGATTTAACTTCAGGGTAATTTTGTCCGTAATTTTTTTAGAAGCTTCCTCTTTTTGAGCAGCCTCTTTCAAGGATAAAGCAGAAAGTGGTAAGTTAAGGTCCAAGGCAGGCGTTATATTTTTTGGAGACTTACTGAGCATCACAGCAGCAGAGACACTCTCACACGCGAAGGTGAGAAGTGTAGCATTCAAAAAAATCCTGTAAATGCTTGTTATCATGGCGTTATTCACCTGTTCCTGTTTATTTCCTTGTAACCTTTATAAGAAGCTTATGATGACGTAAATATTTCATCACTTTCTATTATAGTAGCCTCTTCTACCCCTTAGGAAAACAGATAAAGTTTTAAATAGATCTTTTCTTTCTAGAAGTGTGTTGAAAAACACACACGCGCCCTATAATATATTGAAACGAATAAAGAAATAAAAATGTTGCTTTTGAGAGTTCTATGACCCCTATTATTTTAATACCAGCTCGTCTGGCTTCGACACGCCTCCCCAATAAAATGCTAAAGGAAATCAACGGATTGCCTTTGATTTCTCAGGTTGTAAAGCGCGCCCTT
This sequence comes from Holosporales bacterium, assembly GCA_003503995.1. Taxonomy (GTDB): domain Bacteria; phylum Pseudomonadota; class Alphaproteobacteria; order Caedimonadales; family UBA9215; genus UBA9215. The sequence continues at coordinate 19,470 of DOCA01000151.1, read as the reverse complement.
GAAGCTGACATTGGACCAGTTCATGTGGCCTGTGATTCTCCCGAAATTCAAGAGGTTGTTACAAAAGCTGGTGCCAGGGGTGTCTTAACAGATCCAGGTCTCCCATCAGGCTCCGATCGAATTTTTAAAGCTCTTCAGGAAGTAGATCCTCAAAAGAAATTTGATACAATTATAAATGTGCAAGGAGATTTGCCCAACATTTCTTCAAAAATTATTAAGGCCTCTCTTGATCCTTTGAAAGAGGAGCGTTTTGATGTGGCAACTCTTGGTGTTGAAATTCATTCTCAAGAAGACCTAATGAATCCTAATATCGTGAAAATTGCTTTAGCACACCGTGAAAACGGTCGTCATGAGGCTCTTTATTTTTCAAGGGCTCCTATTCCAACAGGTGCGGGCCCTCATTACCATCATATTGGGTTATATACTTATCGTCGCCCTGCTCTTGAGCGTTTTGTTGAGCTACCACCGTCTCCCCTTGAGGTTCAAGAAAAACTCGAGCAATTACGCGTTCTTGAAAATGATATGCGCATTGGTGTGGCTTTGGTAGATGAAGTTCCTTTAAGCATCGATACCGCTGAAGATTTAAATAAAGCACGGAAAATTATGGCATAAAAAAAGAGAGCTCTGGCCCTCTTTTCTGTTAATAGTTTCTTTCTTTAGCTCCTTATGCGGGGTGTCCTTGACGACGCACACAAGAAAAGAGCTTTTCAACAATGTTGTGGCGAAGCCATAGACCAAAACGAGTTATACGCTTTAATCTATATTCTTTAACAACCTCTTCGTCGCCTAAGGAGTACCCGCCAAGGAAAGGCAAATTTTCTTTGTCTACAGAGAACTCACTGGGAAGGTAATTATTTGAAGGTATTTTAGAATCAATAATTCCTAGCCGTTGCATAAGTTCAGCCGTTAATTCGCTACAAAAAACGGTTTCTGTATTCGGTTTATCGTTACCGTCTTTAAGTGCATTTAAGAGTTCTCCGATATCATTTTCATAGGCTTTTCTATTATTCTTTCGAATGAATTTTGTAACAGCTTTTTCATCAAGCTTTGTTTCAGTACTTAAAAGGCGACTGGCAACTCCGCCTGGATACTGTGTTGATACATGAGCCCAAGGGGTAACCCGTGTATGGGGTAAGACATCGCTTAAAACTTCTCCGGCGCTTCCTGTCGATTCAAAACAATACCATGAGGAGAGGTCTGATACATCTGCTGAGGCATCATGAAGTAGGATACCGACATGGGAATATCTACTTTCTGTGGCAATTTTAATACCAACACTAAAAGGATCTGTGCCACTAAATAAGGCGACACCATGCATTTGGAAGTCCATCCCATCAATTTCATCTTGGGTTAACTCTGCTGAGGCAAAAAGGGAAAGCGTTGACGATAGCGTGAAGCCAATAACAAGCAACCCGTAACGAATTTTTTTAATAAAGTGGTTCATGAAAAGATCTCCTACAGTTAAAAGATGTCAAAGAAAACAACATCTAAGGATATTGTTAAGTCAATATTGTTAATGAATTGTGCTAGTTGTTGCTTTATTTCCATTAATAGGAAGTTAATTTTTTATTAAACCCTTTAAGGACTTAGAAATATGCACCCATTTTTCTTGAATTTTTTGAAATAATTCTTTATATTCCGCATATGAATCAGTATTACAAAAATATTACTATTGGCCCTTATGAACTGGACGGGAACGCTTTTCTTGCACCTTGTTCTGGCGTGACCGACCTCCCTTTTCGTAAAATTGTAAAGAAAATGGGGGCTTCTTTGGTGGTTTCTGAAATGATTGCCTCGCAGGCGATGATCAGAGACAGCAAACGCACCATGAAAATGGTTGAAAAGTGTCCAGAAGAACGCCCAGCAACGGTTCAGCTGGCCGGTTGCGAACCTGCGGTGATGGCAGAGGCTGCCAAACTGAACGAAGACATGGGAGCTGATATTATTGATATCAACATGGGTTGCCCTGCCAAGAAAGTTGTTAATGGATACGCAGGGTCTGCCCTTATGAAAGACCTTGGTCTTGCTCGAAAAATTATTGAAGCAACTGTTGCTGCCGTAAACCTGCCTGTGACTCTTAAGATGAGAACTGGTTGGGATGACAACACCCGTAATGCGCCTGAACTTGCTAAGATTGCTCAAGATTGCGGCATTCACTTGATCGCCGTTCATGGTCGTACACGCTGTCAGCTTTATAATGGGCGTTCGGACTGGTCTTTTATCAAAAATGTGAAAGAAGCGGTCACTATCCCTGTTATTGCCAATGGTGATATTGTTTGTGAAGACACAGCGCTTGCGGCTTTACAAGCTTCGGGTGCCGACGGTGTTATGGTGGGTCGAGGTTGTTATGGGCGCCCGTGGTTTTTAAAAAACCTGCAGGATTTTCTTAAAACAGGAAAAAAAAGTGAGGCTCCGGCACTTTCTTTGCAAAAAGAGCTTCTCTTAGAGCATTTTGCCGATATAATAGAACATCACGGCGAAGTTGTTGGGATTAAAATGGCCCGCAAACATGTAAGCTGGTATAGTAAGGGTCTTAAAGGCTCTAATGATTTTCGGGTGAAGGTTAATCAATCTAAATCCAGCGCGGAGGTCTACGGTTTGATTAGTAATTTTTATGATGAAGTAATGGAATTTGAAAAAAATGAGTAGCCAATCCGCAACGAAGCAAACAATTCCCTGTCTTAAAACAGTTGCCTTATCTGACTTGATTGAAGAAAAGCTTCAAGAATATTTTAGAAACCTTGATGGAGAGCTGCCAGCCTGTTCTTTTTATGCTGAAATTATGGCTCAGGTTGAAAAGCCTCTCTTGAAAGTTGTTTTGCAAAAAGTAAACGATAACAAAGTTCAAGCTTCCGATGTGTTGGGAATCAGTCGCAACACACTGAGCAAAAAAATAAAATCTTACAAGCTATAGTTTTTGCTTATAGAGATGTCCGAATCAGAAAACCCCTATCATACTGTCACCATACATTCTTTGACCAAACGCGGAGAAGGCATAGCCTCTGTTGAGGGTGTTGATTTAACTATTCCTTTTGCATTACCCCATGAAGTTGTTGAAATTGAAGAGCGCTTTAAGACACGTACGAGCAAATGGGGTAAACTTCTTGAGGTTAAAGAAGCCTCTCCTGATCGGGTTAAAGCGCCCTGCCCTCACTTTGGAACCTGCGGCGGTTGTTTGTTGCAGCATTTTTCTTCAAAAACCTATGAAGCTTATAAAAAATCCCTCGTCGTCAATGCGTTAGAGGCCCATGGCATTGAGACATCCCTTGTGTCTGATCCTATTATTGTGGGAGCGGGTCAACGTCGCCGCATTGATTTTATGGCCCGCAAATGGGATGGCGAGCTTAAGATGGGTTTTCATGAGGCTGAGAGTAAAAAGCCTTTTAACCTTCGTACATGCTCTTTGATTCATCCCGATATTCTACCTCTTTTCGAGCCTCTTCGTGAGGTTATCGCCCCCTTTTTAGAGCATGAAAAGCTGATTCATTTTTTTGTAACGCGGGCTCAGAACGGCTTAGACGTCTTACTCGCTGGTTTTAAAGAGCCTTTGAGTGCTGACCGTGAAACAGCTTTGATAGATCTTGCAAAAGATTTAGGCATCATTCGCCTTGCTTATAAAGTGAAGAAACGTGAAAAAATTCTATATTTTACAGAAACGCCAACGGTGCGGTTTGGCAATCATGATGTTGAGGTCACGGCTTTTGGCTTCCTCCAAGCAACAGAAGCTTCTGATCAAATTTTCGCCCAATTTCTGGAAAAACACCTTCCTTTTGAGCGCAACTCACAAGACACACTTATTGATCTCTTTTGTGGGCGGGGAACTCTTTCACTGGCGCTTACGAAGTTAGGGCATAGTGTAACAGGCATCGAATGTGATGGCCAAGCACTGCGTGCTCTCCAAAAAGTAGAAGAACCTCTTTTAAAAATTCAAGAGCGCAACCTTTTTGAAACGCCTCTAATGCGCAGCGAACTCGATGGTATTAAGGCGGTTGTCATGAACCCTCCAAGAGCTGGTGCAGAAACACAAACCCATGAAATTGCTCACTCTTCCATAAGGAAATTGGTTTACATATCTTGTAATGCAGAGAGTTTTGCAAGGGATTCTAAATATCTGATGGAGCATGGTTTTAAACTCCACGAAATTGTCCCTGTTGACCAATTTATGTGGACGCCACACATTGAAATTATGGCTTATTTAGAGAGATAATTTTCTTTGAAAAAAGAAAAATGGGGCTATACTACTTTGATGAACATTGCAAACGTTTCCTTTGATTCTCACCCGAGATTTGCTGACCACCTCGTGGGACATGCCTCTATTGTTGAGCATTTAAAAATCGCTCACAAGGCGGGACGTCTTCCCCATGGCCTCCTTTTTACAGGCGCAAAAGGACTTGGTAAAGCAACATTCGCTCATCAATTAGCACGCGCCCTTTTGAATGACTCTATGGAATGTTTGGGAGAACTTCCCGCTCCTTCCTTGAGTTCAACAGACCATTTATTAAGAGCTGGTAACCACCCGGACTTTATTGTTCTTGAAAAACAAGCCGATGAAAAGGGAAAGGTAACAAAGGATATTTCCGTTGAAAAAGCAAGGTCTGTTGTTCATTTTTTCTCTCAAACATCCCTTGAGGATAACTGGCGCATTGCCGTAATTGACAGTGTTGATGATCTGACCCCAAAGGGGGCTAATACGCTGTTAAAGGTTCTTGAAGAACCACCTCACAAATGCTTGTTGATTTTGATTTCTCAGAACCTAGAGAGTGTTTTGCCAACCCTACGGTCGCGGGCTCAAATTATCCAATTTTCTCCGCTTTTGGAACAGGAAACTAAAGCTCTATTTGAAGAGAAAAAACTAGAAGATGCTCCTTTTCTTGCCTCTATTTCTGCAGGGAGGCCTGGTTTAGGATTGATGATTAATGATCTTGGAGGGCGCTCTTTTTATGAAGCTTTTTTAAAAGTTATGAAAGACCTCTCAGCTCAAGACTTACGCTCAACTCACGGTTTTATAGAAACATTTATTTTAAAAAACACGGCCCTTAATCCTGAGGTTGCTTGGTCTTTCTTTGCAGATTTTCTAAACCATTGGGTTGCCCATACATTGAGTCTTGAACAGAAAAACAACGAACAAGGCATTTTAAACAAGCGAAGCCCTGATCAATGGGTTGAGTCTTGGTTTTCTATTCAAGAAATTTTGCGGACGACCCATATATTTTCTTTGGATAAGAAGCAAACATTGCTTTGCGTTTTTCATGAATTGGCTGGTCTGCATCAAAGATGATAGGTTAGGCCTTATAGTTTAGGAACGAATGACGACGTCTGGGACCTTTTTGGAATGACTATAGAAATTTTTTAGTAATTAATAATGAGTAAAAGATAAATAATGACACCCAAAAAAAAACCGTATTATATCACCACGCCCATTTACTATGTTAACGCTAAGCCTCATATTGGCACGGCCTATACCACCATTGCAGCAGATACTTTGGCACGTTTTATGCGCCTTGATGGCAGAGACGTTAAGTTTCTGACGGGAACCGATGAGCATGGCCAAAAAGTTGAACAATCTGCTTTGGCAAAAGGCATTACTCCCCAAGAATATGTCGATGATATTTCTCAAGAATTTCACAAGTTGAGCGATCTTTTTGGCTTCACCAATGACGCATTTATTAGAACAACTCAGGAACATCACAAGAAATCTGCGCAAGCCTTGTGGATGAAGCTTGTTGAGAAAGGGCAAATTTATAAGTCTACCTATAAGGGATGGTATTCTGTACGAGACGAAGCCTTTTACAACGAGGACGAAATCGTTGACGGTAAAGCCCCCACAGGCACTGAAGTGACTTGGGTTGAGGAGCCTAGTTACTTCTTTCGTCTTTCAGAATGGCAAGATAAACTTCTTGACCTTTATGAAAATAATCCTGATTTTATTGCACCAAAATCTCGTCTTAATGAAGTTAAAAGCTTCGTTAAAGGAGGGTTGAAAGATCTTTGCGTTTCCCGTTCAAGCTTTAAATGGGGCATTCCGGTTCCCAATGATCCCGATCATGTAATGTATGTGTGGGTTGATGCGCTCCCCAACTACATTAGTAATCTTGGCTTCCCTGACGAAAATGCGACTGACTTTAAACGTTTTTGGCCCGAAGCTATTCACATTTTAGGTAAGGATATTATTCGTTTTCACGGCGTGTATTGGCCAGCTCTTTTAATGGCTGCAGGTCTGCCCCTGCCAAAGCGTCTTTTTGCCCATGGATGGTGGACTCTCGAGGGAGAAAAAATCTCAAAATCGACGGGCAATACTATTGATCCTTTTGAGGTTGTTGAAACTTATGGGGCTGATCAAATTCGCTATTTTCTTTTGAGAGAAGCCACTTTTGGGCGGGATGCTGATTTTTCAACAAGTGCTTTAGTTTCTCGTATTAATTCAGATCTTGCTAATGATATCGGAAACCTCGTGCAGCGTGTTTTATCCTTTGCTTTCAAGCATGCTCAAGGTCAGATTCCTCTCCCGAATGCTTTTACAGAAAATGATAAAGCCCTCTTAAAATTAGCAGCTGATATGCCTGAAAAAGTGAGAGAACATGCCAATGAACAAGCCTTGCATAAGATGTGTGAAGAAATTTGGGCCGTTGTTGGTGAAGCTAACCGTTATGTAGATAAAGAAGAGCCATGGGCCTTACGTAAAACAGGTATTGAGCGCATGAATACGGTTTTATATGTCTTAGCTGAAACCATTCGCCATGTGGCCATTGTAGCACAGGCGATTATACCAAATGCAGCTGGGAAAATATTGGATCAATTGGCGGTTTCTAAGGATCGAAGAGACATTCATGCTCTTGAAACACCGTTAATTTCTGGAGTTGATATCCCAAAACCAGAGGGTGTTTTCCCTAGAATTATTGCTGAAGAAAAATAATATCTTTGAAAGAAACAGGAGAGAACCTTATGACAAAACTTATTGTAGCCAACTGGAAGATGAATGGTACTTTAAAAAATACTCATAAGTTTTGTCAGCAGATTACGGCTCTAGCTCAAGAAACTGAAACGAAAAATACTCTTGTCATTTGTCCTCCAGCTCCCTATTTGGATGCTCTCAGAAATGATCTAAAAAAGAGTGATATTAAAATTGGAGCCCAAGATTGTTCTGCAGCTTTGGAGGGGGCTTATACCGGTGAAGTGAGTGCTCAAATGTTAGATGACATAGGGTGTGACTATGTTCTTATTGGGCATTCGGAGCGTCGCCAACAGCACAAAGAATCTAACGCTCTCTTTTCTAAAAAAATCCACCAAGCTCTTGATGCTGGTTTGCAACCTATTTTCTGTATTGGAGAAAGTGATGCTGATTATGAAGCCAACCGCACGCAAGATGTTTTAAAAGAGCAGTTAAAAGCGCTTGAAAATTTTAAGAAAAATAAAAACATTGTTGTTGCCTATGAACCTGTTTGGGCCATTGGAACAGGCAAAGTTGCTAGCCCTGAAGATATTCAAAATACATGCGCTTTTGTTGAGAAAACCCTATCCAGTGAATATGCTTTATCCCCTTTTATTCTTTATGGAGGATCTGTTAAGGGAGAGAATGCCTCTTCTATTTTATCCCTTCCAGCAGTGGGAGGTGTTCTAGTTGGAGGTGCAAGTCTGAAGGCAAGCGAGTTCTGGAAAATTGCTATCGCAGTTTGAGAGTTTTTTTGTGAATTTTTTTATAAAAAAAGAGAATTTTAATTAAATTTAAACCTTTTGAGCCCAGGCTAGCTAGAGACAAGGCGTGAGTATATTTTATGAAACGAAAGTTTAGTATTCAAATCACAATTCTCGTAAGTTTCCTAATGGTGCTTATGTTTTCCTGTGGTTCTATTATTTACTATAATTATATAAAAACCACTGATTCTTTTATGGAAGACGTGGAAGCAGATATTCAGGTTAAAACTGAAATGATTTTGAGTGATACTCAAAATTATTTATTACCTGCAAAAATAACAACACAATTTATGGCATGGTTTTCTCAGTCAGAAACGAACGTCTTGGACGCCATTGATGATATCACCATGCAGGCCATGAAGATGTTAGAATTGTACCCTCAAATTGCTGGTTTTTTCAGTGGAGATTCCGAAGGGGATTTTGTTGCTGTTCGTCTTGTTAAGGAGGGCGCTACCTATCCTTATGCAGAAAAGCTTCCTCTTCCTAAAAACGTCCGTTACGAAGTTCGTGTGATTAACCGTCATTCTGGCGTTATAACGGAATTTCATAAATTCTTAGATAAAAAAGGAAGGGTCGTTGCCCTTCAAGAACGCCCAAGGTCAACGGAGTATTTTGATCCTCGTCATCGCCCGTGGTATAGAGGTGCAGAAGATACAAGAAAACCTTATTGGTCTGATCCCTATATGTTTCTTTTGTCTCAAAAAGTTGGTGTAACGGCTGCTACGCCTGTTACCAATGAGGAAGGAAAAGTGAAAATAGTTATCTCTGCAGATATTACGATGGATGTTATTTCAGATTTATTGACGCAACATAAAATTGGTAAAACTGGTTTTGCCTTTATTTTTAATCCACACGGTGAAGTAGTTGGTTATCCTAATATCCATAGATTAGACAATAGTGTTAAGACAACTCTGCCAACTTTTAAAGACACAAAAAATAAAATATTAATAGATGCGTTTAAGCATTATCAAAAAACAAATAAAAAAAGATTTATTATTTCTGATAAGGGCGTTGAATTCTTGATTCGTTTCAAGGAATTTGGTGAAAAATTTGAAAAGAAGTGGCTTATCGGCTTCATTGTCCCTAAAAAAGAACTCACAGGGGCAATTGATGACATCACGGAATTGATGATGATTTTTTCCCTTATTATTCTGGCTTTATCAGGTGTTTTAATTTATATCATTTCAAGAAACATTGCCCGACCTATTACGCGGGCGTCCAATGCGATGACCTCTATTGCACGTTTTGAGATTGATGAAAGTGATATAAAGCCATCCTATTTCTCAGAAATTCAAAAGATGAATAAAGCTTTGATGCATATGAAGCAAAGCCTTAGGGACTTTTCCCGCTTTGTGCCCAAAGCTGTTGTGACAAAATTGATAGAATCTGGTTCTGGGGCCAAAATTGGTGGGCGGAAACGCAATATCACTCTAATGTTCACAGACATTGAAAACTTTACAACAATTTCTGAAAAAATGTCTTCTGAAAAACTTATTGTGCATTTGTCTGATTACCTTAATCAGCTGACTCATATTATCCAAGACAATAATGGAACAATTGATAAGTACATTGGAGACGCTATTATGACATTTTGGGGCGCTCCGATGGACGACCCTCAGCACCCACTTTTGGCTTGCAAAACGGCTTTGGCTTGTAAAGAGCGTTTAGAGGAGCTTAACAAAACATGGGAGCTTGATGGAAAACCCGCTCTTTACACGCGTTTTGGAATTCATACGGGAGATGCCATTGTCGGTAATATTGGTTCCGAGGATCGCCTGAACTATTCTGCTTTTGGAGATAGTGTGAATTTGGGCGCTCGCCTTGAAAGTATTAATAAATACTACCATACGGAAGTTATTATAAGTCATGAGACTTATAAGAATGTTCGTCACAAATTCATTTGTCGCCCTTTAGACATGGTTGCAGTTAAAGGTAAACATATTGCTGTTGCAATCTATGAGCTGCTTTATGAAGTTTCTGAAGACCAAAACAAGAAACTTGATATGGAAGTTGCCCAGGAATTTGCAAAAATGACGAAAGAGGCATTTGCCCTCTATTTAGAACAGGACTGGGACGGTGCTATAGAAAAATATAAGAAAATTAAGAAAAAATATCCCAAAGACTATATGCCCGATTTATTTATTGCACGTTGTAATGACTTCAAAGCTTCACCACCAGGTGAATCATGGCAAGGCGTTGCGGTGATGACAGAAAAATAGAATTATCCCTTAGGGGAGTTTTGTAAATGCTCTAAGTAGGTCTTATGATGAGCAGCGGTATTTTTCTAAAGAAAGAAAAAAGCCTTACTTTGCCTTCATGGCTGGGAAAGCAATGACATCTCTAATGCTGGGGGATGCTGTTAGGAGCATAGTCAAGCGATCGATACCCACACCAAGACCACCGGTTGGCGGCAGACCATATTCAAGGGCCGTGATGAAATCTTCATCCATATCATGGGCTTCATCATCACCGCCTTCTTTATCGCAGACTTGGGTTTCGAAACGCTTGCGTTGATCAATGGGATCATTAAGCTCGGAAAAGCCATTGGCAATTTCCCATCCATTCACATAGGTTTCAAAACGCTCTGTTAAGCGAGAGTCCGTTGGGTGCTTTTTAGCAAGGGGTGAAATATCAAGAGGGAGTTCCGTTACATGGGTTGGCTGAATGAGAAGTTCTTCGACCTTTTCTTCAAAGACAGCCTCAACAACTTTACCCCAAGGTGTCCCCTCTTTCACTTGAACCCCAAGAGCTTTCGCAGCTGCAATAGCTTCATCAGCCGTTGGAATGGTATTGAAGTCAACATTGGTTTCTTCTTCAATAAGAGCACACATGGAGGCTCTGCGCCAAGGGGCTTTAAACTCAATAACTTTGCCCTCGCTAAATTCCACTGAGGTTTTGCCTAGTACTTTTTCGGCAACTTGCGAGATCATAGATTCGGTGAGGTTCATCACATCGTTATAATCTGCATAAGCCTGGTAGAGTTCAACCTGCGTAAACTCTGGGTTATGACGTGTTGAAACACCTTCGTTTCTAAAGCAACGGTTTAACTCAAAAATCTTGTCGCTTAAACCACCCACAATGAGTTTCTTTAAATAAAGTTCAGGGGCAATACGTAAAAAAAGGTCCATCTCGAGGGCATTATGGTGGGTTGTAAAAGGCTTGGCCAATGCCCCTCCTGCAATGGGGTGAAGCATAGGCGTTTCGACTTCCAAAAAACCATCTTCAATAAGGTATTGGCGAATGGCAGAGGTAATGGCTGAGCGCTTACGCAAGGTGTTCCGTGATTCTTCACTCATGATAAGATCTAAATAACGTTGACGATAACGTGTCTCAATATCGCTGAGGCCATGATATTTTTCAGGCAACGGTAGTAAGGCCTTTCCGAGAAAAGTAACTTCTTGTGCATTGATGGTAAGTTCGCCCCGAGGAGTACGGCGCACATAACCCGTCACACCAATATGGTCGCCAATATCGAGAGGCTTTACCAATTGCATCACCTCTTCTGGAGAGTAATTTTTATGGGAGAAGATCTGAATTTTACCGTGGGTATCGTGCAAATCGATAAACATACCATTGTTACGAGAAGAGCGAATACGACCTGCAACGGTTACAGAATCTTTGGTTTCTTGATCATTTTCAAGGTGGCCGTAGCTCTTAATAACATCCTGAATTTCGTGTGTTTTTTTAAAAGCTGATGGAAAAGGTTTAATCCCTGATTCCAAAAGATTTTTCAGTTTTTGCAAACGGGCTGCTCTGAACTGATTTTTCTCGTTGGCGAGCTCTTGGGTAACGAGCTCTAGCTCTTGTGAGTCAATGGAGGCTGATTCAGAAATTTGGGCGTTAGACATAATTAGCTTCATTCTTTAAGATTATAACAAACA
>DOCA01000151.1:0-7744 GCA_003503995.1 Holosporales bacterium | reverse complement strand
TCCATGGATGCCGTTGAACGCGCTCAATCTGGACACCCCGGAATGCCTATGGGAATGGCCGATGTGGCAACGGTTCTTTTTTCTGGCTTTTTAAAGTTTAACCCTAAAGACCCGACATGGTTTGATAGAGATCGCTTTGTACTTTCTGCAGGCCATGGCTCCATGTTGCTTTATGCGCTCAATTATCTGACGGGTTACGAACAAATGACCCTTGAGCAGTTAAAAAACTTTCGCCAGCTTGGTAGTTTTACCGCAGGACATCCCGAATATCACCCAGAGCTTGGCATTGAAACAACCACAGGCCCTTTAGGTCAAGGACTTGCGACTTCTGTTGGGGTGGCTTTGGGAGAAGCTATTTTAAGAGCGCGTTCTGGAGACGAGTTGGTTGATCACCACACCTATGTTGTAGCTGGAGATGGTTGCTTGATGGAGGGTGTTTCCCATGAAGCCATTTCCCTTGCAGGCCACTTGCAGTTAGGCAAATTAATTGTCTTGTTTGATGATAACCACATTACCATCGATGGATCGACGGACCTTTCGTCCAGTGAAGATACCCTAAAACGTTTTGAGGCGGCGGGATGGCAGGTTCAACAAATTGATGGCCATGATCATCAAGCTATTTTTGAAGCTCTTACCAAAGCGAAAAAAGAAGAAACACAGCCTTCTTTAATTGCTTGTCGCACAACTATTGCTTACGGAGCTCCTAACAAGGGTGGGACGAGTAAAGCCCACGGAGCTCCTTTAGGGACCGAAGAAATTAAAGCTGTTCGGGCAGAGTTAAGCTGGGATGCTCCAGCTTTTAAAGTCCCTGAGGATATTCTTAGCAACTGGCGCGCAATAGCAGAGCGTAGTCAGGGAATGTATAAACAGTGGCAAGAAAATTATATTGCCAGCGATTTTGATTTCAAAGCCACGGTCTGCGGTGAGATCCCTGCCAATTGGAAAACAGATGTTTTTAGCCTCATTGAAGAGTTCACAAAATCAACACCCCAAAAGGCAACGCGACAATCTTCAGGCCTTGTTTTAGAGGTCTTAAATGATGTTCTTGATGAAATCATTGGTGGTTCTGCTGATTTGTCAGGATCCAATAATACGAAAACCAGCCATTCTTTTGATATTACGCCAGCAGATTATAGTGGTAACTACATCAACTACGGTGTGCGAGAGCACACCATGGCTGCGGCCATGAATGGCCTTGCGCTTCACGGTGGATTTATCCCCTATGGAGGAACTTTTCTTGTATTTTCCGATTATGCTAGGCCAGCTATACGCTTGTCGGCTTTAATGAAACAACGGGTTATTTATGTCATGACCCACGATTCCATTGGCCTTGGAGAAGATGGACCAACACACCAGCCCATCGAACACCTTGCCTCTTTAAGGGCTATGCCGAATCTGAACGTGTTTCGTCCAGCGGATGCCGTTGAAGTCGCTGAATGTTGGATGGCTGCCCTAGAGTCCAAAGAAACACCTTCTATTATGGCGCTTTCCCGTCAAAGCGTTCCAACCCTTCGTCACACTTATTGTTTTGGTGAAAACATGTCTGCTCATGGGGCTTATGTTGTGAAGGCCGCGAAAAATTCAGAGGCCTGTGATAGTTGCATTATAGCGACAGGAACGGAAGTCTCTTTGGCTCTTGAGGCCCAAAAGTCTTTGGAAGCTATTGATATTAATGTTCGCGTTGTATCGATGCCGTGCCGAGAGCTTTTTGAGCAACAAAGTGGGGAATACATTTCAAAAACCTTAGGGGGATGTGAACATACCTTTGTGATTGAAGCGGCTTCTTCCTTTGGGTGGGATAAATACGCGACCTCCTCGCAACATATTTTTGCCATTGATACTTTTGGCGCCTCTGCCCCTGCTGGTGATCTTTATGCGCATTTTGGATTGACGCCCCATGCCATTGCAGAAAAAATTCAACTTACTCTTGAAGGAAAATAATATGACTCAACCCCTTAAAATTGCCATCAATGGATTTGGTCGTATCGGCCGCCTTGTTCTTCGCGCCATTGTCGAACATAAGGCAACGGATTGCCAGATTGTTGCCATTAATGATCTCTCGCCTTCTGAAACCAATGCACATCTTTTTAAGTATGATTCCATCCATGGGCAATATCCAGGTCCTGTTGTTCTGTGTGCTCAAACGGGTAAGAGTTTAGATATAGGTCTTGGAGAGATTAAACTTTTTCAAGAACGGGATCCGAGCCAATTGCCCTGGGGTGATCTTGGTGTTGATATTGTTTTTGAATGTTCTGGTGCTTTTACCTCTAAAGAATCGGCGGAAGCCCACATTAGAGCTGGTGCCAAAAAAGTTATTATCTCGGCCCCTGCTTCTGGTGTTGATATGACCGTTGTGTATGGTGTGAATCATGAGCAGCTTGACACAAATCATGATGTTATTTCTAACGCGTCGTGCACAACTAATTGCTTAGCTCCTTTGGCTAAGGTGCTTGAGGATCTCTGCGGAATTGAAAAAGGATTCATGACAACCATTCACGCTTATACGGGTGATCAACGCTTAGTTGATACACACCATAGCGATTTGCACAGAGCAAGAGCAGCAGCGACCTCTATGATTCCAACATCAACGGGTGCAGCACGGGCCGTTGGCTTGGTGCTGCCTGAACTTAAAGGCAAGATTGATGGAACGGCCATTCGAGTGCCAACGGCTAATGTCTCTGTTGTGGACTTTAAATTTACGTCCAAAAAGAAAACAACGGCTGAAGAAATTAACAAGGCTCTCAAAGCGGCTGCTTCAACCCATTTGTCAGGCATTCTTGAGACAAATGAATTGCCCCTTGTGTCCATCGATTTCAACCATAACCCCCACAGTAGCATTGCTGACCTAACTCAAACACAAGTGGTTGAGGGGGATTTTTGTCGTGTCCTCTCTTGGTACGATAATGAGTGGGGATTTTCAAACCGAATGATTGATACAGCTCGCGTTATTGGAAAATATCTGTAAAGAGGACGTTTTATATGGATATTATGTCTGGCATCGTTGTTTATGTTACCATGTGGTGGATTACTTTTCTCATGATTCTACCTTTTGGTGCACATCCTGTTCAGTCTCCTGAGCAAGGACATGATCATGGAGCCCCTAAAAAGTCTTACCTTAAAATTAAGCTCATTATCACAACTCTCATTACAGCGATTTTATGGTTTGGAATAGAGTATTTAATCAGCATTAATTTTATTAATTTTCGAGCTATGGCAGGGTAGAAAAAATGGCGACAACTCAAGTTATTGATGTTTTTATTATCATCACAATGGCCTCGAGTTTGTTATTTATGCTATCACCAAAAATTAGGAACGCCCCCTTTTGGCGAGCAACAGTCACGCCTCTTGCCTCTATTATTGGTAGCGGCTTCTTAATTTCAGCCCCCCTCCTCTGGTTCATCATGGGAGATTACGCAACGCTGACGATCATCCTAGTTGTGGCCCTTGCTTATTTTGTTGGATCCGCCGTTCGTTTTAATATTTGTCATGCCGAACCTCTTCTTGCAACAGGGGAATCCCGAGAACTTGGTCGCCAAAATCGATTGTCTGACATATCTTTAAGCATAGCGTATTTTATTTCCATTGCTTTTTATGTCAGATTATTGAGTTCTTTTCTCCTTAAAGGACTAGACATTCTTGATCCAACTTCTGCCAATGCACTGACCACTATTATTTTAATGTTAAATGGCCTATATGGATATTTCAAAGGTTTCAAATTTTTAGAAACCCTTGAGGTTTATACGGTTAGCATAAAACTATCTGTAATTGCTGCTCTCCTCATAGCTCTCGCTCTTTATGACTGGAAAGTTCTTGATTTTATTCCTCTCAGCACATCAAATCCCGAGGTTACCTTTGACGCCATTAGAAAGGTAGCAGGTGTTTTTTTAATAGTTCAAGGTTTTGAAACTTCGAGATATTTGGGGCATGAATACTCTCAGGATCTTCGCATAAAAACCATGAAATTTGCCCAGATAATTTCCATGGGTATTTATATCTCTTTTATTTTCCTTGTGCTCTATGTTATGAAGTCAAAGGTGAGCCTTAGCGAAACTGAAATTATCAACACTTCCCATGGCATTACACACCTTTTGGCTTATCTTATTATTTTAGGGGCTGCAGCCAGTCAATACAGCGCCTCCCTTGCAGATACCCTTGGGTGCGGTGGGTTAATCCACGAGCTCTTTAAAAAGAAAATTCCCCTCAACCTCAATTATCTTATTATTTCAGGTTTTTGCATTGCTCTTGTTTGGCTAACGAATATTTTTGAACTTATTACCCTCGCTTCTAGGGCATTTGCTTTTTACTACTTAACACAGTGCATAAGCGCCTTTTATATTGCACGCTATAAAGTACCTGACCCTAATCATGCTCGGCAGGCCTTTTTTCTCATACTTTCTCTATTTATGTTGTTTATCGTGTTATTTAGCCTCCCTACTGAAGGATCTTAAAAATGTTAGAGTCTCTTTCTGTTATAAATTTTCCACCGCTCTATTTAATTGCTTTTGGTTTTCTGTTTGTGATGTCCAATTTTCTCATGCGCTTTGGACGACGTTTTGGACTTCCTCTTTTAAGTATTCTTTTGTTAGTGGGCTACCTTTTGGGGCCATCTTTTCTAGGGCTTATCGAACCCCCTAGCTCCCTTTGGCAGTCCTTTATTAGCCATACAGTTTTATCGCTGGTTGGGCTGTTGATTGGTTCGAAGCTCTATAGTATAAGTTTTGACAAAAAAGCTTTAAAAATTTCTCTGATCGTTATTGTGGGCAGTATTGTTTTGATTGCTCTCCCCCTTTATTTCTTAACTCACAACCTCTTTTTAGCCATTTTAATTGCGGTCCTTGGCAGCTTTACAGCACCGACTCATACTATTACGATTATAGAGGAAATTACACCGAAGAATACCAAAGCTTCTTCTTTCAGCAACCTTGTTCTTAAGGTTGTGATGTATGGGGAAATCTTGATTATCAGCCTTTTTTCTATTTTGATTTTTTATACGGACAGCGGTCCTTTGACAGAAAGCCCAGTTGCGAAAGACGTTTTTTTAGCGCCTCTTAAAACCCTTTTTTCTTCTTTAGCGCTTACGGGACTCGTGGTTTCTCTTATTAGTGTGCCGACAATTTATATGTGTCGTTTGATGGGGCGGGACCGTTTCAAAGTGCCAGAGGCTTTTGGTATCGTCCTGTTGTTGGCAGGTATGTCTTTGATGTTGGATTTGTCCCCTCTTTTAACTGCTATTGTTATGGGGTATTTAATCACTCGTTTTACACAAGGACGTACAGGAACCCTTGGAGATATTGAAAATATTGAATGGTTGATCTTTATTCCTTTTTTTATTTTAGCAGGGGCGACACTTCATATTCAAAGTCTTTTGACGGCAGGTCTATTTGGTTTAACCTTCGTTTTTGCTCGTATTTTTGCTCGTTATGTTTGTGGCTGGGTTGCTGTTAAGACAATGCTCCCTTCAAAAAAAGATGGAACAGCACAATGGCTTGGATTAACTCTCCTTCCTCAAGGGGGCGTCGTCATCGGAGCGGCTTGGGTTGCAGGGGGGCTTTTTCCAAACGAACAGGAAATTATTATGCTCAGCATTATTGGCTCAACAGTCTTTTTTGAAATCATTGGCCCTATTTTGTTGAGAGCAGGCCTTTTAAAGACAAGAGCGTAAGAGCTTCTCTATTTAGTCGTTGTTTTTAAGATATCTCTGATTTCTGTGAGGAGCTTTTCTTCAGATGTTGTTTTTTTCTTTTTTTCGTCTTCCTTATGTAACCTAATGACATAATTGATTACAAAATAGATAACAGTTGCAACAATTGCAAAAGAGATAACGCTATTCAAAAATAATCCATAGTTTATTGTAACGGCCCCACACTCAGTTGCGACTTCAAGGCTGTCATAGGGTGGTGGTAAGTGCCCTCTTTTTAAAACTAAAAACCAATCCCTAAAATCAATACCACTCACAAGAAGTCCAAGGGGTGGTGTAAAGACATCTTCGACGAGGGATTTCACAATGGCCGTAAAAGCAGAGCCAATAATGATACCCGTCGACATATCAATGATATTGCCTCGTAATAGAAATTTTTTAAAACCGTTTAACATGATATTTTCCTTTGTTAGGATGACTCTAGGATGTTCTGCAAAAGGTTCCTAGAGTCAATTATCTTTGCGCTGACCATTGAAGTCACTATATATCAAATTCTGGTTTTAAGAAAAGTGGGAATGTAATCATTACATGTTGGGATAATTGGGCCCCCCGCCTCCTTGAGGCGTTACCCAATTAATATTTTGTGTGGGGTCTTTAATATCACAGGTTTTACAATGCACACAATTTTGTGAATTAATCTTGAGGGATTGAGTCCCTTTGCTTTCATCTGTGATAATTTCATAAACCCCTGCAGGGCAATAGCGGGTTTCCGGCGCATCATATTTTGCAAGATTAATATCAATAGCCACTGATGGATCTTTTAAAAGCAAGTGACAGGGTTGATTTTCTGCATGGTTGGTCGAGGAATAAAAAACATTGGAGAGGCGATCAAAGGAAATTTTCCCATCTGGTTTAGGATAGTTGATTTTTGGCGAATCTGCCGCCAATTTTAAGCTTTCATGATCTTTATGATGACCCAAAGTCCATGGCGAAAAGCCACGAGTGATATAGGTTTCAAAAGCTGCATTGATAAGTCCTATACCGAGACCCCATTTAAATCCAGGGCGGATATTACGCACTTTATAGAGTTCTTTACCGACCCAACTCTCTTTCAATTTTTGATCATAGATACCAATTTTAGGGGTGCTTTTATCAATCAAAGCCTCAAAGGCTACTTCTGCTGCAATCATTCCCGATTTCATCGCGGTGTGTGAGCCCTTGATTTTAGGAACATTCAAAAAGCCAGCAGCACATCCGATAAGGGAGCCTCCGGGAAAAGTAAGCTTAGGAATAGATTGCCACCCTCCTTCATTTAAGGCGCGTGCGCCATAAGCAACACGACGTCCCCCTTCAAAGAGAGACTGAATTTTGGGATGATGCTTGAAACGTTGGAATTCGTGATAAGGACTTAAATGAGGGTTTTCATAATCAAGACCAACAACAAAGCCGTAGGCTACTTGATTATTTTCCATATGGTACAAGAAAGATCCACCATAGGTTTTTGTATCCATGGGCCAGCCAATAGTATGGGTTACCTGCCCTTCATGATGTTTTTCGGGATCAATTTCCCAAATTTCTTTCAAGCCAATGCCATAGGTCTGAGGCTGGTCAGCCTTAAGGTCAAAGCGCTCAAAAAGCTCCTTTGTAAGAGACCCTCGGCATCCTTCACCCAGCATGACATGCTTTGCCATTAACTGAACGCCTTCCTCATATTGGTCGGTTTTGTTGCCATCGTGATCAAGCCCCATGGGCACGGTCTCAACGCCACAGACCTCTCCGCTTTCCTTGAATAAACAAGTGGCGACGGCAAAACCAGGATAAATCTCAACACCCATTGCCTCAGCTTGCTGAGCCAACCAACGGCACAAGTTTGCAAGGCTAATAATATAATTATCACTATTATGCATTTGAGGGGGCGTTGGGAGTTTGAAAGAGCTTTTTTGTGTTAGGAAAAGAAATTGATCCTTTTCAACTTTTACCTTTAAAGGGGCTCCAAGTTCTTTCCAATTGGGAATGAGTTCATCTAAGGCGCGGGTCTCAAAGACATTGCCTGACAGAATATGAGCTCCAACTTCAGAGCCCTTTTCAAGAACACAGACGCTGAGT
>DOCA01000146.1 GCA_003503995.1 Holosporales bacterium | reverse complement strand
TAACACTTCCCAAGACGCCTGCTGTAGGGGCATTAACCTCGAGAGTCACTTTGTCTGTTTCAAGTTCGACTAAGGTTTCGTCCATTTGAATGGCATCCCCTGGTTTTTTCAACCAAGAGGCGACGGTGGCTTCACTAATGGATTCACCCAGAGCTGGAACTTTGATTTCTGTTGTCATTGTGCTTTTTTCCTTAATTTTTTTTATTTTAAGCGCAAGGCTTCTTTAACTAAAATTTCTTGTTCACGAAGGTGGGTCTTGGCAAAACCCGTCGCCGTAGAGGCAGAAGGAGACCTGCCGACATAAAGGGGACGGCTTGCTTTTTTCATTTTGGCGTCGCCCATAGCTGTTTCAAGGCGGCGGTCTATAAAGGTCCAAGCCCCCATGTTTTCAGATTCTTCCTGGCACCAGACCACATCCGCTTTTTCCGCATATTGCTTTAATTCTGTCACAATCAATTGATGGGGGAAAGGGTACAATTGCTCGAGTCGGATGATCGCTACGTTTTTCAACTTGTTAGCTTCTCGTGTTTCAAGAAGGTCATAATAAACTTTACCAGAGCATAAAATAACGCGCGTTACATCTTTTGCTTTGATGGTAGTGTCAGCTTCTGGCAGAACGGCGCGGAAATAAGTTTTACCCTCAAAATCTGCCAGCTTTGAGACAGCTCTTTTATGACGCAATAAAGATTTTGGCGTCATAATCACAAGAGGTTTTCGGGTTTCGCTATGCATTTGACGGCGTAGGATATGATAATAGCTGGCGGGCGTTGTGCAGTTAGCCACAAACATGTTTTCTTCAGCGCACAGTTGTAAGTAGCGCTCCAAACGAGCTGAAGAGTGTTCGGGGCCTTGTCCTTCATAACCGTGAGGCAGAAGCATGACAAGAGCACTCATGCGGGACCACTTGGCTTCACCAGCAGCAATAAATTGATCGATGATCATTTGGGCACCGTTGGCAAAATCTCCGAATTGTGCTTCCCATAGAACGAGAATATTAGGATCGGCCAAGCTATATCCATGCTCAAATCCCAAAACAGCCATCTCTGATAGGGGGCTATCAACCACTTCAATTTCCCGTTGTCCTCGACCAATATTATTTAATGGTACATAAGGAGCAGCATTTTTTTGATCATACATCATAGCATGACGTTGAGAGAACGTGCCCCGCCCAACGTCCTGACCGCTCAGGCGTACGGGATAGCCTTCAAGTAAAAGAGTTCCGAAGGCAAGGGCTTCTCCCGTTGCCCAATCAATGTTCTCTCCTGATTTAAGGGTCGCAGCTTTTGCTTCAAGCTGTTTTGCAAGGCGTTTATGAATTTCAAAGGTTTTGGGCTGAGAAGTGAGGGCTTTTGCTACTTTTTCAAGGAGCTCATGTTCAGCACCTGTCATGACGGGTTTGTGCAGATCAACAGAGTGGCGCATGCCAGACCAAACGCCTTCAAGCCAGTCATTTCGTTTGCTTGCATGGTTTTTTGCCTCTTCAAAGGCTGTTTGAAGTTTCTGATGGAAGGTGTCAGCTAGTTCTTTTGCGGCCTCTTCGCTAATGACTTTTTCATCAATAAGGCGTTGGTTGTAAATGTTCCGTGTTGTCTCATGGGCTCGGATTTTGCGGTACATGACTGGCTGAGTAAAAGAGGGCTCGTCAATTTCGTTATGGCCGTGGCGACGGTAGCAATAAAGGTCGATAACCACGTCTTTTTTAAACTTATAACGGAACTCAGACGCCATATGAGAAACCTGTGCAACGGCGTCCACATCATCTCCGTTAACATGAAAGACGGGAGCTTGTATGCCTTTAACCACATCAGAGCAATACGGAGAAGAACGAGAAAAGTGAGGAGACGTTGTAAATCCAATTTGGTTGTTTATAACAACATGAATTGTGCCACCAACTTTGTAACCACGCAGTTCAGACATTTCAAGGGTTTCGGCAACGAGACCTTGTCCTGCGAATGCGGCGTCTCCATGAATCAGGATGCCAAGAACTTTTGTTCTTGCATCATCTTTTAAGCGTGTTTGTTTTGCGCGCACTTTTCCAATAACGACAGGATTAACGCCTTCTAGGTGAGAGGGGTTAGCCGTTAAGGATAGATGAACTTTATGCCCCGCAATGACACGGTCTGTCGAGACACCAAGGTGATATTTTACATCGCCAGAGCCTTGGACTTGCTCAGCTTCATCTGCTGCAGGCTCGTTGCCTTGAAATTCAGAGAAAATCGATTTATAAGGTTTCTCCATGATATTAGCCAAGACGTTCAAGCGACCTCGATGTGCCATGCCAAGTATGACTTCGCTGACGCCGCGGCGGGCTGAATCTTCTAGGATGACTTCCATGGCAGGAATAAAACTTTCGCCGCCTTCAAGCCCAAAGCGTTTGGCGCCAGGGTATTTTACCGCGAGAAATCTCTCAAAACCATCTGCGCGGTTGAGGTAATCAAGGGCATGAATGCGTTCTTCTTTTGTCGCATTATTTTGGTAATTTTCCATTTGCATTTGAATCCAAGATTTTTGGTCAGGATCTTGAATATGCATGAACTCAACACCAATAGAGCCGCAATAGGTACGTTTTAAAATAACGAGAATCTCACGCAAAGTAGCTTTTTCAAGGCCAAGGCTTCCCCCAAGGTAAATGGGGCGGTCATAGTCCTTATCGGTAAAGCCATAACTTTTAGGGTCAAGTTCAGGGTGAAGTTCTTTATGATGAATGCCAAGGGGATCGAGGTTAGAGTTTAAATGAGCCCTTACTCGGTATACGCGAATAAGCATTGAAGCCCGCAATGCATCAAGGGTTGTTTGGTTGATAGCCGTAATGGTCGCCCCTTGACTCTGTGGTTCTTGCTGGGTGTTTTGTGTAGGAGTTGGAGATGTTTTCGCTGCAGTTGGCTGAGAGCTTTCATCGCTATCTATTTCACCGTAACGACCATAGGCAAGGCTTTGCTCGCCCACACGGTGAGACCAGCTTGCCCCAACGGCTTCTTGGAGGACAGCATGGACATCATCTCCAAGGCTTGCGAAAAATTGAACCCAAGAGGGGTCAACGGATGTGGGGTCTTTCACATAAGAAGAGTAGGTTTGCTCTAAGAATAAGGCATTGCTTCCAGAAAGGAAGCTTGATAATTCAATTTCGCGTGACATAAGGATTCATCTCTCTTCAGGGCTTAATGTTTCAGAAAAACATACAAAACGTTAAAAAACTCTTTAAATTGTAGTTTTTTTTGACCTTTTTGGGAAGGGGAGAACTGCAGAGATTTTGTTAGAAAAAAGTATTTCTTAAATGAGGCTTTTTGGTGGATGATAAGAGGGTTACATTTTACAGGAGAAACACAATGGTCATTACAGCCCTTTACGCAGCATTTTTAACTCTTTTTTACCTTGTTCTATCGGCCAATGTCAGTCGATTGCGTCTAAAGCATCGAATTTCTCTTGGGGCTGGAGAGCTGCCAAAACTAGAGCGCGCTATGAGAGCTCATGGAAATTTTATAGAGTACGTTCCTTTAATTCTCATACTCATGGGGCTTTTGGAATCTCTAGGGGGATCTGCTATAGCACTTCATTTGATAGGGAGTTTTCTTTTTATTGCGCGCCTATCCCATGCTTCTTGTTTGTGTGTGAAGTATGTTGCTATTCTGAGGCAGGTTGGTGCACTGATTACTTATGTGCTTTTGTTTTTGAGTGCGGTGATGGTTCTACTTGCTGCACTTTAACAGTAAAAACGATAAAGAAAAACCGAGGGATTAGCCTCGGTTTTTTTGTATGCAGGATATTCTGTTAGGTTAAACAGCAGAAGCTGTTTTGCCTGAGACCGCTTCTTCTTCATTTTCTTCGGCTGCTGCTGAAGAAGCGCGATTATAGCGGATGCTTAAAGCGCCAACGCCGATAACCCAAGCTAAGACAATACCAGCAATGATAACAGCAAGGTAAGGTGTGACGATCATAATGTCTTGTACGGCGAAAACCGTAAAGATACCAAGGATCGTCCAACCGCCAGCAGCTTTGCCAAGGCGTCCACCAATAACATCAACGGCGGCTTTACCTTTTGTTTTAAGGTCTTGGTCCAAGGGGATGTAAGCCATTTCTTTCGTGGGGTCAAACAGAGCGTACTTTGTGCCTTTGGTCAGGATGTTTTGCAAGGCACCAACCAAGACAGCCATATAAGTTGCTGTAAAGCCAAGGCCCATAACAATAGGATTCAGTTGATCGCTAAACAAAACGAGAGCAAAGAAAAGTCCGCCTGTAAGAGCAAGAACGAGAGGTGTAATAACTGCTCCCGTGAACCAACCAAAACGTCCAACAATTCCCTTTGTTAGGAAAATAATAGAGATAGTCGCTGCACCAGTGACTCGTGAGAAGTTACCCATAAAGGTATTATATCCATTGGGGTCACCACTGAATTGAATGGAAAGTTGTTTCTTCCAAATAACTTCGATGAGGTTAATGGACATACCATAGCTTAATACTAAGAGGGCGATAAGGCCAATATAAGGAGAGGAGAAAAGATATTTAAAGCTTTCCATCACGCCTAATTTTGGCTTCTTTTTCTTAGGCGCTTTTGGTGACGCGGCGTCATAATATAAAGGATTCGTTAAGACGTTTTTGTGCATCCAGCGATAGATATACATAGCAATAGAGCCGGCAACAACAATGGTAACACCAAGGTATTTCAAAGAAACGCCCCATGCATCCACATCAGCTGGAAGGGAATGGCGGATATCTGAGAAGATCACAACGGCTGTTCCTGAAAGCATTAAGGCAATGTTTCCAATGAGAACAAACAAAGGATAAAAGCGCTTTGCCTCGTTAGAACGCACAATTTCATTCGCAAACTGCCAGAATAAAAGAGAAATCATGACACTGCCCCAAAGTTCAGACATCACATAAAACAAGGAGTACGTCCAAACAGCCCAAACAGAGAGCAAGAATTTTACCCGAGGAAATTCAAGTTGCAATTCATGCACGCGATTAATATCAGGGTGGAGCATCTCAATGTTGGGATAGAGCACAAAGGAAAAGACAGCAAAGAATGCAAGAAAGGCTGTAACAATGCCATAAAAAAGCTTTTCAGATGAGAACATGTTTGTGAGTTTTGTATACAACACCACGAAAGACATGGCGCCAATCATAACGAAAATAGCCTTGAGATAAGGGATTGCTTCTGGACCAGCACCAGGAGCGGTGGCGATCAAAGAATCTTTGGTATCCCGTAGAATTGTATAGTTAAAAAGAACACACAACATAATCAAAGCAAGTGGCAAAAACTTTTTGATTTCAATGTTATGGATTGGAAAAAGAGCAGCTCGAACCTTGCTAAATGTTGGTTCTGGTGCGTCTATTGTCTCTGTGGACATGGTGATACTCCCTTATTTTATTGTTTTTTATGAGGAGCTTTCCAAAAGGCGAAAAGTCCCCATATGGAATTTTTTATACACTCTTAAGCTAAAAAATCAAGGGCTCGGATCAAATAAAAAGAAACAATAAAAACAACAGTTTGTACTAATGGTAAATATTTTATTGCCAAAAATAAAGATTCTTAGGTATATATAATGTGCTGAAAATTCTGTCATATTTTTATTAAAATATAAAAAAGAAAGAGGTAGGGTAAGTTTTTTATAAAAAAATGGGAAGAGTCCAACTTAATTTTCTGAGTGTTTCTCATGGTCATTTTAGAAAAATTTCAGGCGTCGTTCTTATGTATCTAACCTAAAATAGAGGCTTCAGAAGGATAATCATGCCATTTTGACGTTGGTATTTTTATATAAGGAAGATTTTTTGGAGAACTACAGGGCTTGTTTTTTAAGGCGTGAGGCAATTTCATCAATGTTTTTTTGATTTTTATCTTCTTGATCTTTGATCTTTTTTTTATGTTGTTCGTCTTGATAAAGGTCGAGCACTTTTTTTTCTTTAAAGAGGGAGGCAAGGCGGTCTTGTTCTCTTATGAGACGTTTTTTATTTTCTTCAAAGGTAACCATGGCGTCGGCAATTTGTGCGTCAACTTGTTGGGCGTAGCGGCCGTATTGTGCGGCTAGCATAGGATCTTGAGTGGCTCGTTCCGATTCAAATTTGAGGTTCTCGCGAAGAGTGATCATGAATTGTTTAAGGTCTTGGTCTTTTTTCTCGAATTCGACAAGGCGTAAGCGTTGATTATTGAGGCGCTGTTGGGCGAGCTTTATCAATGTGGGGAGCGCTTTCACTGAAAACTCCTTCTTATAAATTAGTTTTAGTATGCCTTTGAATAAGCCATAAAAAAAGCCCTCCATTTTCAGGAGGGCTTTTATCAACTATTCAGAACTTTATTTTGCAAGGTATTGGCTAACACCACTGTACAATTCAACACCACCGTTAACAACTTTCGGAAGACCGTTGATAAAATGTGTTGCTGTGTTAGGGATATTCATAACACCGTCTTTAACATCACCAAAACCGTAAGAAACGTTTTTGAAACCAGCTTCTTTCCAGCTCTTACCGTTTTTAAAGAACTCTTCGTCTTTTTTGTAGAATGTTCCGTAAGCATTGTGCGCTGCACCATAAACTACTTCACCGGCACCGAAAGCCATTTCGCCAAGACCTTTTGCTGTCATACCAAGGGTATACCCTGTGTTTACAACGCCATAGCCAAGATCAACAAGACCTGAACCTAAGGTGTATCCGCCATTTGTTACAGCTGACCAAGCAGATGTTGCTTTTGCTTTAGCAGCCGTTGCTTTTTGAGCATCGTCTTTATCAAAGTCAAAAGCGACTGGAACAACTGCAGTTGTTGGAGTTGGCGTTACAAGGCTAATAAGGTCTGCACCAAAGTTGTAAGCAGCATTCGTTGCTGTTGACCACCAAGACTGGCTCTTTTCTGGAGCCGTATTTACTTCTGGAGCCTCTGGAGCTTTGTAAACAACAAGAGCAGTACTTGCTTTTCTTGCAGCATCATCAGCTTCAAAATCAAATCCAACAGGAACAAGTTGACTTGCGTTTGCTTGAGAAAGTGTTGTTACAATAACCGCACTTAATAGGGAAGTTTTTAAAAATTTACTCATAGTTACATCCTTTACTTAAATAATTTAGTTGTTTAGTTGGCTTATGTTTTTGCCTTCTATAAGTTATATAGTTATTTTTTGACATATTGTCGAATATCTATAAGTAAAGGTGATGTTGCAGTTTCTGCATAGGGGGGCGGTGACGGGTCTTATATGGATAAGCTTGAGGGCTTGATGGCAATTCAATAAATGTTAGAAAATAGAGGAGTAGTCGTAGGAGCGATTTTGCGCTAAAGTTTAGCTGTTCAGATTAAAGAGAGAGCGGCACTTTTTATGGCCCATCAACTTCTTCGTGTTTCTTTTTACCATTGGCTGCGTCGGTGGACTCTGCTGTCTGCAAGTCTTTGTGCGGCTTTATGTCTTGGTCTTGCTTTTTATTTGGCCTTTTTTAACTCTCCCCTTGATTACCAACAAAAAGAAACCGTGCGTATTATGTATGTCCATGTGCCAGCAGCTTGGCTCGCCATGATAATCTATGGCTTTATGGGCCTGTGCGCCATCGGAGGTTTTATTTGGCGCCATAGTTTGGCGTTTGTTTATGCAAGGGCTGCTGCGCCTATTGGATTGAGCTTTACTATTATCTCTCTTGTAACTGGATCTATATGGGGGAAACCTATGTGGGGAACATGGTGGGTTTGGGATGCGCGCTTAACGTCTATGTTGGTGCTGGCTTTCTTATATATGGGTTATATTTTGTTTGTTCAAGCCTTTTCAGAACAAGAAAAAGCAAGCCGTATGGGCGCTTTTTTACTCATTCTAGGCCTTGTGAACCTTCCCATTATTAAGTATTCCGTTGAGTGGTGGAGCACTCTTCATCAACCAGCAAGTGTCTTTAAGACGGGTGGCCCTAGTATTGATAGCGGGATGTTGTGGCCTTTGGGTTTTGCTGCTGGAGGGTTTTTATTATTTGGATACGTTTTGGGATTGCTGCGGGTTGAAACCCTTTTATTGTCTCAGAAATTGAAACGGCAAATGATTCTTGAATCACGAAAAGAGCTTTACCATGGAACCTGATTTGTCTGATTTTTACCGTCATGCCTTAAACTATGACTCTTATGTTGGTCTTGCCTACGGGATTTCTTTGGGTGTTTTTGGGGTTTTATCTATGACGATTTTATCTAAACGTCGTCGCCTCCAAAAAAGGCTTAAGAGCCTTGAGGCCCAGTAAGTCCATGAAAAAAAGTGTTGCCCGCCGTTTAACTCTTACCATTGTCCTTGTTACTTTATTAAGCGGTTCCCTTTATCTTGTGATGCAGAATTTCAGGGATAACCTTGTCTTCTTTTTCTCCCCTACAGAAATTTTAGAAACCCCTGATAAGGCTTCTAAGCGAGCGCGTCTTGGGGGTATGATTCAAAAAGGCAGTGTAGAGATTGTTTCTAAAGAAGAGCACCGCCTGCGTTTTGTAGTGAGTGATTTCAATGAAGAGGTAGCCATTGAATATCAGGGATTTTTACCTGATTTGTTTCGAGAAGGCCAAGGTCTTGTGGCGGAAGGTTATTTTGATCAAAAACGTCACGTCTTTATAGCTCGTACAATTCTGGCAAAACATGATGCAACTTATATGCCGCCTCAAGTTGAGCAAGCTTTGAACAAACATCATGGTAAAGACTCCCTTGCCCAAGGTGTGCAAAATCTCCAAGGAGAGGTAAGTCGATGATTGTTGATTTAGGACACAGTATGCTCCTTGCAGCTTTTATTGTGGCGGCTGTTGGCACGATTGTCCCTCTTATGATTGCGCGGCGCTCAACTTTACTTAGCCTGCGGTTTGCGCAAATTAACGGGAGCTTTTTACTCTTTCTTCTTTTGGGATCTTTTTTGTCCCTTGCTTATGCGTTTATGACATCGGACTTTTCCCTCAAAATTGTGACGCTTAATTCCGAAGCTTCCGAACCCTTAATCTATCGACTGGTTGCCCTTTGGGGAAATCATGAGGGGGCTTTGCTTTTATGGATTGTGACATTGACCCTTTATGTTGTTCTGTTTTCTTTTTCGGGGCGCGGTATTGCAACCCATCAAGACCGCACCCGTATGTTGGCGATTTCAAGTGCAATTTTATGGGTTTTTCTTTTGTTTATGTTGTGGACTTCAAATCCCTTTGAGACTCTAAAGGTCACGCCTCATAAAGGTCTCGGTTTGAATCCCATTTTGCAAGATCCGTCTATGACCTTTCATCCGCCATCACTGTACTTTGGCTATATTGGATTTGTGATCCCCTTTGCCATGGGCGTTGGTTTTTTATGGCGAGGCCACTTCAAAAAAGAGCATGCTCATTGGATGCGCTTGTGGACCTTAATCCCGTGGAGTTTTCTAACTTTTGGTGTGACAGCGGGGAGTTTATGGGCCTATTACGAGCTTGGCTGGGGCGGTTGGTGGTCTTGGGATCCCGTGGAGAATGCCTCTTTGTTACCATGGCTTGCCTCAACGGCATTGCTTCATGCCATTGGATCTTATCGCCGTACGGGTTCTTTAAAGTTGTGGTGTCTTTTCTTGAGCTTGATCACCTATTTATCAAGTTTGCTGGGAACTTATATTACACGTTCTGGGGTTGTGGCCTCTGTTCATGGTTTTGCAAAGGATGAACAGCGGGGGCTTTATCTGCTATCCTTCACAGCGTTATTGGCCTTCCTTTCCTTTCTGTTATTCGCCATTCGGGCTTATAGAATGCGTTCAAACAGCGCCGTGATTTATCCAACTTTATCGAGCTTTGTAACGTTAAACATTTATGGCTTTCTCTTTGTGAGTCTCGTGCTCATTATTGGGACTCTTTACCCTGTTTTTGGCGAGGCAACAGTCACGGAATCTTTTTTTAATACAAGCATCAACCCTATTGCTTTGGCAGCTTTGTTTCTTATGGGTCTTGCGACTTTTGTTAAATGGAAGCCAGCGCCCCTGTGGCCTTTATTGCGCACGCGTCTTTTGCCCTTGAATATTGGATTATTGGTGATTGCGATCTTGATGTATCAAGAAACTCTTGAAAAAAATGCAGAGAATTTGATCGGCATTTTCGCCCTTGGCTTTAGTCTTTGGGTGCTGATTGCCAGCGCTATGGCGTGGGTAAAAAAGCGAGCCCATTCTATGATGTTGGCACACATTGGTTTTGCCATTTGTGTAATTGGCATGAGTAGTGATGCGTTGTTTCAAGAGGAAGGAACCCTTTGGCTTGGGGCCGGAGAGAGTGATACTTTTGCTGGATATACTTTTGTGCTTGAAAATATTCAACAGAATGAGGCCTCCAATTATATTAATGAGGTTGCCACCATTGGCGTCTTTAATTTTAAGGGAGAGACCGTTGCAACGCTAAAACCAGAGACGCGACTTTACGGCACAAAAGGAGCCCTTGTCTCTAAAACAGCTATTGCTCAGCGGTATTGGGCACATTTATATGTTGTGTTAGGTCCTATGCTTGAAACAGGGCAGCGCTCTATACGGGTTTTTTATCATCCTCTTGTGATGTTGATTTGGCTTGGAGGAGGGCTCATGAGCCTTGCTGGCGGAGTCGGACTATTGGGGTATTTGCGACGCCGCAGTTCTTACAATGAGGTCCGTGCGTCGTCAAATGCCCCTCGTTTTCTTCGTGTTTAGTATCAAGAGTGACACACGTTTTCCATACGATCTAGAAAGCCTTGGAGAATATAATTGGCAGCAACCTTGTCGACGACTTCTTTGCGGCGTTTGCGAGAGAGATCGGCTTCCACGAGAATGGTTTCAACAGCAACCGTTGAAAGGCGCTCATCCCAGAAGACAAGGGGAATATCAGGATAAAGTTCTTCAAAGTTACGTACAAAATCTGCAGTAGATTGGGCTCGCGGTCCCCTTGTTCCGTCCATGTTTAAGGGGAGGCCCACGACAATGGCACAGGTTTTTTTCTCGTCATAAAGGTCTTTGATGCGCTTGGCTGAAAGAGTGAACTTCTCGTGTTGAATAACTTCAA
The DNA here is from genome assembly GCA_003503995.1 of Holosporales bacterium. Taxonomy (GTDB): domain Bacteria; phylum Pseudomonadota; class Alphaproteobacteria; order Caedimonadales; family UBA9215; genus UBA9215. The sequence continues at coordinate 2,478 of DOCA01000146.1, read as the reverse complement.
GGGTGCTGGCAATCATCCATGTGCGATCACTGGCCGCAACACCAATGCGTTTACCACCAAGATCAAGGGCAAGAAGGGCTCTGTTAAGGGGCTTGAGTTTTGCGATGTCCTCTAGGGTGACGGGCATATTTTGGCTGCTACTTTTTCAAGAGGGTTTCAAGGATGGCTTGTGCTGCAACATTGCTTGGAGAATCCCCAGATTTTGGCTCCACAAGGGTGCGCAATTTAGCAAGTTCTTCTTTTTGTTTTGCATGGGACTCTGATTTTTCTTTTAAGAGTTTGTGAAGGGCATGGGAAAGGTCCTCCGATTTGCAGTCTTCTTGTAACAGTTCAGGCACCACTTCTTTTTCCAAAAGAATATTGGTGAGGGACACATGCTTTGTGAGAATTAATTTGCGTACAATGGCTGCAGAAATTGGGTTGCCTTTATAGGCGACAACCATAGGGGTATCACATAGACCAAGTTCAAGAGTCACTGTACCCGAGGCTGCAAGAGCGGCCGTTGACGCGCGCATGGCTTCGTATTTTTCCGTTTCATCGGTAGTCACATATCCTGAAATGCCGTGACCTTTTAAGGCTTGTTCAATTTGATCCTTAAAGCGAGGCAAAGTGGGAATGACAACCTCAATATCGGGGTGATGTGATTTTAAAATCTCAACAGCATTTAGAAAGAGAGGAAGGTGCGTTTTGAGTTCCGAGGGACGGCTTCCTGGCAGAATACACAAGAGAGGCTGTCTTTTTTTTAGTTTGTGTTTCTTGCGGTACACATCGGGGGAAATATCCCAGAGCTTTTTTTCAACAAGGGGGTGCCCCATGAAGGTTGTTTTGAGACCATGCTTTGTGAAATAAGGCGGCTCAAAATGAAAAAGCGTTAAAAGATGTGTCAAATAGCCAGCGACGCGTTCAGCGCGGCGAGGACGCCAAGCCCAAACCGTTGGGGCTGTGATATGGATCACGGGGATATTAAGAGATTTCAAACGCTTGGCAAGTCTAAAGTTAAAGCCAGGGGCGTCAATGGTGACCACAAGGTCGGGCTTTACTTTTTTGATGTCATCAAGTGTTTGGGTCAAGCGTGCTAAGACATTAAGGATATGAGGGACGATTTCTAGGATACCCATAATAGAGAGTTCGCCCATGGGAAAGAGACTTTTAAGGCCTTTTTCTGCCATACGCGTGCTACCAATACCTTCAAAAAGAAGATGAATGTCTTTGGGGCATTGTGTCTTTAGAGACTTCATCAAAGCGCCACCAATTTGGTCACCGCTTTCTTCTCCAGCGATGATATAAATGGTTTTGCGTTCTTTAGTCATGGCAGACTCCTGTAATGAAAAGACCCTTTGAGTCCGCAAGGGCGATGGTCTCGTCTTTATTTAATAAAATAACATGATCGGCTTCAGCTGCAATGCCGCGAAGCCCCGCTTGTGCTGCGTACTCAACAGTCCTTGGGCCAATAACAGCTCGATCGACACGAGTTTCTTGGTTAGGTTTGATGACTTTCACGAAAACACCACCAGGGCCTTCTTGTTTCAACGAAGCTGTACGCCTAATAAGCTCATCGGACCCCTCAATAGCTTCAACACCAAGCACAAGACCTTGCTGTACAACAACACTTTGGCCGACATCTTGGGCGCCGAGGGCTTTTGCGACGTTGAGGCCCCGTTTAATATCCTCTAAGGCTTGCTCATCGGGCTGTGCTTTTGTGAGGTTTCCTAAGTTGACTAAGGCTTTTGGACCAAGGAGATCCTCTGGACTAATAACAATAAGGCCTTCGCTTTCAAAGAAATCCACAATAACGCGAAAGAGTCCGTCATCTCCCATGGGCTTGCCAACCAGCTTTGCCATAAGCGCAACGCCTTTAAAGTCTGGTTTAAGTTCACTCCAAGCAGGACGATTGAAATAACCTGCCATAACAATATGGTCGACTTTATTTGTTTTAAAATGCTTGATGGTTTTGCCCGCCTGTCCAAGGCCAACCCAATCATGGAGTAACCCTTGCACAAATTTGGGATCTGTTTGCCCTTCATAAGCCATGATGTAGTAGGGGATATTTTGCCTTTGGCAGGCTTGGATAATATCGCGGGGAAGGTCGCCATGACCTGCAATAATACCAAGACAATTAATGCTGCTTAAGTCTGCCATAGGGGTTTCTTAAAGTTAGTTTACCTAAGACAAAACATACCATATGAGCACGCCCATGAATAGGAAATTTACCCCCTTTTTTTGACGAGAGAGCCCCCTAGTTTTTAAGGGGCTCTTTTAGGGTAATAGTTTTATAGCAAATGAGTGCAGCGCCAAAGGACAAGGTCGCCACAAGTCCCATAACCCAGAACAAAGCGCCGACCAATGAGTCATTGATTGATGCAAGATAACGGGTTACTTCTTGTGCTGTGAACTCACTTAAAATGCTTAGGTCCCGATAAGCGCTACCTAAGACTGTTAAAAGGGCTTGGGTTTTTTCGGGGGTTAAGAGGATCGATT
>DOCA01000150.1 GCA_003503995.1 Holosporales bacterium | reverse complement strand
TCTTTAGATGGTGGTCGTTGATTAAGCAGTTTAGAAAAATAATCTCTGAGAATTTTCTTCAAAACCCACGGAGCCCCCCGTGGGTTTTTTATTGGATATTGTAAAAGTTCTTATTATGTATTCTATAGCTAATCATTTTTGCGCTTACACTTTGTTGCTGCGCTTCGTGCCTATAAGAATAGGCGTTGTCGCTGACGCCTCGTGTACACACAAAACTAATCAGCTATATAACGTGCCGACCATCTTTTCTGGTATGACCCATTCATCGAATTCTTGAGCGGTGACAAGGCCCAGTTTTAGAGCGGCTTCTTTTAGAGTAGTCCCATCGGTGAAGGCGGTTTTGGCAATCTTTCCCGCATTATCGTAACCAATATGAGGATTAAGGGCGGTTACAAGCATGAGAGACTCGTTGAGGAGTTGGCTAATGCGCCCTTTGTTGGCTTCGATACCAGCAACACAGTTGTCCGTAAAGCTTTGAGCAGAATCTGTTAAAAGGCGAACGGACTGCAGTACACTATAGATCATAACGGGCTTAAAGACATTCAGCTCATAATGGCCGTTTGAGCCCGCAATAGTTGTAGTGACATGGTTTCCCATGACTTGGGCGCAGACCATTGTCATAGCTTCACACTGGGTGGGGTTGACCTTGCCAGGCATGATGGATGAGCCAGGCTCATTGGCAGGCAGGTTAATTTCGCCAATACCACAACGAGGCCCTGAGCCAAGCAAGCGAATATCATTGGCGATCTTCATGCAAGAGGTTGCCAGTACGTTAAGAGCACCAGAAGTCTCGACCAGCGCATCATGAGCAGCAAGGGCTTCAAATTTATTGGGAGCCGTAATGAAAGGAAGACCTGTTTGCGCCGCGACTTCTGCTGAAAATTTCTGAGCAAAATCTTTGTGGGCATTGAGACCACTTCCAACAGCTGTCCCTCCTTGAGCTAATTGATAGAGATTGGGGAGGGTTGCTTTGACGCGTTCGATACCTTGGCGGATTTGCGTTGCATAGCTGCTGAACACATTGCCAAGGGTGAGGGGAGTTGCATCTTGAAGGTGGGTGCGGCCAATTTTTACAATGTCTTTAAAATCATGTTGTTTTTTCTCGAGAGCTTGCAAGAGATGTTGCAAGGCAGGAATAAGCTTTTGATTAATATCGCAAGCGGCCGCAATGTGCATCACCGTTGGAAACGTATCATTGGAGGACTGGCCTCGATTGACGTGGTCGTTGGGGTGCACAGGGCTTTTAGATCCCAGTTGTCCTCCAGAAATTTCGATGGCGCGGTTGGAAATAACTTCATTGGCATTCATGTTGCTTTGGGTGCCAGAGCCCGTTTGCCAAACCACCAAAGGAAATTGAGGGTCTAGTTTGCCATCAACAACTTCCTGAGCTGCTTTGATGATTAAGTCAGCGACATCTTCTTCGATCATTTTAAGATTTTTGTTCACAACGGCAGCGGCGCGTTTTTGAATGCCAAGAGCTCGGATAACAGGAGTCGGCATCGTTTCTGTGCCGATTTTGAAATTTTGGAGAGAGCGCTGTGTTTGGGCTCCCCAGTAAACGGTGTTGGCGACATCGATTGTGCCAAGAGAGTCGGATTCTACGCGTTTTGCTGCTGTCATTGTTATTTTCTCTTTTTTTATTATTGGATTGAGTTTAGTCTAACTCTATGAAAATATCCTGTCCAGTAGATCCTATGTTATGCGCCCTTGATGCCGCTTCTCAGGCAGGAGAAAAGGGCGATGTACCCGTTGGCGCTGTCATCGTTAAGGACGGAGAAATCATTGCAACGGCTTCTAATCGGGTGGAACGTGATACAGACCCAACGGCTCATGCTGAACTTCTTGTTATTCGTCAAGCCTCTAAGATTCTCGAGGACGTACGTCTTGTTGACTGTGATCTTTATGTAACACTTGAGCCTTGTGCTATGTGTGCTCAGGCCCTTGCCCATGCCCGCATTCGTCGGCTCTATTTTGGGGCTTATGACCCCAAAGGCGGCGGAGTTGAACATGGCGCAAAGATTTTTGAGCGCTCTACCTGTCATCACAAGCCCGAAGTTTACGGCGGCATTGCAGAAGAAAAATGCACATCTTTATTAAAATCCTTCTTTCAAAAATTACGATAATTCGATATCTTGCAAAGCATAAAATTTAATAAAAAGTGAGTGTGTATGTATGTCTATTTTAATTGCAATTGATGGGCCTTCAGGCGCAGGCAAAGGCTTTTTGTCCCAAGCCCTTTGTGAGAAGTATAGCTTTGCGTTCCTTGATACGGGCCTTTTATTTCGCGCAACAGCTCTTAAATCAACCCTGAAAGGTGTTGCTGTAGATGACAATAAGGGCCTTATTGAGATCGTGAAAAATCTTGAGCCTTCAGATTTTGAGCCTATTAATGAATTGCGTTCAGAGATTAATGGCCAAGTAGCCTCAAAAATTGCTGTGCTTCCTAAGGTGCGTGCGGCTCTTGTTTCTTATATGAGAAACTTTGCTGAAAAGCGCTTAAAACAAGGTGTTGGAGCCGTTTTAGATGGTCGAGATATTGGAACCATTGTGTACCCTCAAGCCGATCTTAAGTTTTTTATGACAGCAACCCCAGAGGAGCGCGCAAAAAGGCGTTTAAAGGAGTTGCAAAATAGAGGCATACCCGTTATATTCGAAGAAGTTTTGCAGGAAATGATCCAACGAGATCGCCGTGATCGTGAACGTCAAGATTCCCCCCTTATGGCGGCGGAAGATGCCATTATCATAGATACGTCGGATATGAGTCCTGCTGACGTTGTCGCTCTTGCCTCTGAGGCAATCGACAAAGCTCTTGCTTGACCTTAGTCGCTGGTAGATTTTTTAAAAGATTTACTGTCGGAACCCCTAAGACTTGCTTGGGTATCTCCTATGAGTTAAGGAAAATTGAATATTATGACTGCACAGAACAAAAAAACTGAAGAAAACGTATCTATGGAAAGCTTTGAAGCTCTCCTCAACGAAACACCTCTCGCTTCTATGGACCTTGTTGGGACCGTGATTAAGGGTGTTGTTGTCAATGTGATTGGCGATAGCGCCATTATTGACGTTGGCTTGAAATCTGAAGGCCGCGTTCCTTTAAAGGAATTCGCTTACGGCGATAAAGCGCCTGAGATTAAGAAATTCGACGAAATTGACGTTTATATCGAGCGCATGGAAGACAAAGACGGCATGATCGGTCTCTCCCATGAAAAAGCACGTCGTGAAGCTGCTTGGATTGACCTCGAAAAACTCCACAAAGCTGAAGAGCAAGTACCTGGTACGATCTTTGGTCGTGTTAAGGGTGGCTTTACCGTTGATCTTAAGGGGGCTGTAGCCTTCTTGCCTGGTAGCCAACTTGATGTACGTCCGATTAAGGATGTGACGTCTTTGATGAACATCGAACAACCTTTCATGATTTTGAAAATGGATCGCTCACGTGGCAACATTGTTGTGTCTCGTCGTGCAATCCTTGAAGAATCTCGTGCGGGTCTTCGTGATGAAGTTCTTGCCAAGGTTGCTGAAGGCGTTCAAATGGAAGGTGTTGTTAAAAATATCACTGACTATGGGGCGTTCGTTGACCTTGGTGGTGTTGATGGCCTCTTGCACATTACAGATATGTCTTGGACGCGTTTGGGTCACCCGAGTGAAATGATCCAAGTTGGTCAAAGCATTAACGTTCAAGTTATTCGTTACAATCGCGATACAGGCCGTATTTCCCTTGGTATGAAACAACTCGAGAGTGATCCTTGGCAATCAGCCATTGAGAAGCTAAACGTTGGTGATAAAGTTGCTGGTAAGGTTACAAACATTACTGACTATGGTGCTTTTGTTGAAATTCAACCTGGTGTTGAAGGTTTGATCCACGTTTCAGAAATGAGCTGGACGAAAAAGAACGTTCATCCTGGTAAAATCTTATCAACAAGCCAAGAAATCGAAGCCTCTGTCCTTGAGATCGATACAGCTAAGCGCCGTATTGCTCTTGGTCTTAAGCAATGTTCCGAGAATCCTTGGGCCAAAGTTGTTGATGATTTCGCACCTGGTGCAGAAATCGACGGCACTGTGCGCAACATTACCGAATTCGGCTTGTTTGTTGCAGTGAATGATGATCTTGACGGTATGGTTCATATGTCTGATCTCTCTTGGGAGAAAAGCGCTGACGAAGCCATTAAGGACTATAAAGTTGGTGAAGCTATCAAGGTTAAAGTTCTTGAGATCGATGCTGAAAAAGAGCGTATCTCTCTTGGCGTTAAACAACTTGTTGCTGATCCATTCTCTGAAGCCGTTGATGGCATCAAAAAAGGAAGTGTGGTTACTTGTGAAATCACAAAGATCCTTGATGCTGGTCTTGAAGTTTCCGTTGGAGATGCTAAAGGATTCATCCGTAAGGCTGATCTTGCTCGTGATCGTTCTGAACAACGTCCTGATCGTTTCGCTATTGGTGAAAAGATTGATGCCCGTGTGATGAATATTGATAAGAAAACACGTGCAATCTCTCTTTCTATTAAGGCACGTGAAGTGGCTGAAGAAAAAGAAGCAATGGCAACTTACGGTTCTGCGGATAGTGGTGCAAGTCTTGGTGATATCTTGGGTGCTGCTCTTGATAAAGCGAAGGTTTCTGATGACGCTGCTGAAAAGCCAGCTGCTAAGAAAAAGGCACCTGCTAAGAAAGCGACTGCTTCTGATGATGACGCTGCTGAAAAGCCAGCTGCTAAGAAAAAAGCACCTGCTAAGAAAGCTACTGCTTCTGATGATGACGCTGCTGAAAAGCCAGCTGCTAAGAAAAAAGCACCTGCTAAGAAAGCGACTGCTTCTGATGATGACGCTGCTGAAAAGCCAGCTGCTAAGAAAAAGGCACCTGCTAAGAAAGCGACTGCTAAAACGAAAGACGAAGAGAAATAAGTCTCTCTTATCCTTAAACCAAAAGCCCAGCATTTGCTGGGCTTTTTTTATGTTCTAATTTTTTTAACGAGGCTTCATCGTTGACGCCTCATATATAGATCAGAGTATTATGCCGCTGGTGCAGCTGCTGCGCTTTCATCTTCTAATGGAGCGATTCCCGGAATCGGTAGCTTTGGCCCTTCTATTATAGGAAGTTTTTTTGTGGAAGAGGGAGTGTCTGTCGTTGTTCCCTTTGGGGTAGAGGGAATTATTACCTCAAGAGCCTTAATACCAATTGCCGCGCCTGCACCACCTAGAGCATCATCTTTTCCAGAAATCCAATCTTTTGATAGTTGGAAAAGCTCTAGGGCAAACGGAAGATATTTTGTATTAAGCATCTCAACCTCTTCTGGGGTGATGATCTTACCAGGAGCCATTTTTTTAACTTCTTCGATTTCATGGGTTTTATCCATCACGGCTTTTTTTGCATTTTTAAGAGCTTGATCGGAAGATTGACTTTCTTCTAAGAAAGCTAGGTTCCCTCTAAGAGCAGAGAGCTCGCTTTGGAGTTTTTTTAGATCTTTTTGAAAAGTATCTTCATTGAGATACACAGCGTGGGCCTGTGAACTCAAGACGCGTTGTTGTTTGAGGCGCAACCCAACCATAAAATTCATGTACTCTTGCAGTTTTTCTCCAATCTCTTGGGAAATCACGCCTTTTTTCATCAGTTCGTTCACAATATCGATTGTATTTTGCGTTTGAAGATCGAAATAAAACCCTAGGTTTGTCACAAACTGCTCACTAAAGCGATAAAGCTCGCGTTTGATATCGACTTTATCACCGAGTTTCCCTGTAAGAAAGATACTTGAAGGGTCTCCACCAATTCTAAGAATATTTTCTTTCATAGATTCCATAGAAATTTCATGGCGTTGGCTAACATAGCGGTCAGGATTATCTTTTGCTGCTCCTGCCAAAAAAGGCTCACGCGCTTTTAGAAAGGCGTCGAAGGTTCCCTGATTTCCATAAATATTCATCATATTACGTCCTAAAACAACAATGTTCTTTGACTCGCGGCGGTCCTTTACCCCAAGAGGTTTTTCAATGAGATCTACT